>JAFIEN010000333.1 GCA_020832515.1 Rubellimicrobium sp.
TGGTCTCGCTCTCGGTGGGTTCCACCATCAGCGTGCCGGCCACCGGCCAGCTCATCGTGGGGGCGTGGAAGCCATTGTCGATCAGCCGCTTGGCGATATCGTCGACGGTGACGCCCACATCCGCAAAGGGGCGGGTGTCGAGGATGCATTCATGCGCCACCCGGCCGCGGTTGCCCATGAACAGGATGTCATAGGCCCCCTTGAGGCGCGCCGCGATGTAATTGGCGTTCAGGATCGCGACCCGGGTGGCCTGCGTCAGCCCCTTGCCCCCCATCATCAGGCAATAAGCCCATGAAATCAGCAGGATCGAGGCAGACCCGTAAGGGGTCGCCGCCACCGCGCCCTCGGTCCCTCCGGTCTCGGGGTGCCCGGGCAGATGCGGCGCCAGATGCGCCCGCACGCCGATCGGCCCCATGCCCGGCCCGCCCCCGCCATGGGGAATGGCAAATGTCTTGTGCAGGTTGAGATGGCTTACATCCGCGCCGATCTCGCCAGGCTTCACAAGGCCCACGAGAGCGTTGAGGTTCGCCCCGTCCAGATAGACCTGCCCGCCATGGTCATGCGTGATCCGGCAGATCTCGCGCACCGTCTCCTCGAAGACGCCATGGGTGCTGGGATAGGTGATCATGCAGGCGGCAAGGTTTTCGCCCGCCGCCGCGGCCTTGTCGCGGAAATCGTCAAGGTCCACGTCGCCATTGGGGGCGGACTTGACGACCACGACCTCCATCCCCGCCATCTGCGCGCTGGCGGGGTTGGTGCCATGGGCCGAAACGGGGATGAGGCAGATGCGCCGATGCCCCTCGCCCCGCGCGCGGTGCCAGCCCTGGATCGTCAGAAGCCCCGCATATTCGCCCTGCGCGCCGGAATTGGGCTGCATCGAGAAGGCGTCGTAACCCGTGATCTCGCAAAGCTTTTCCGACAGATCGGCAATCGCCTCGGCATAGCCCTGCGCCTGATCGGCGGGCGCGAAAGGATGCAGCGCGCCGAATTCCGGCCAGGTGATCGGCATCATCTCGGCGGCGGCATTCAGCTTCATCGTGCAGGAACCGAGCGGGATCATCGCTCGGTCGAGCGCAAGATCCCGGTCCGAGAGGCGGCGCATGTAGCGCATCATCTCGGATTCGGCGCGGTTCATGTGAAAGACGGGGTGGGTCAGGTAGTCCGTCTCGCGCAGCAGGCTTTCAGGAAAACCCAGATCGCCGTGGTGCGGCGGCACGCCGTCGATGCCGAAGGCGCGCAGCACGCGGATCAGGACGCGTTCGTCCGTCGTCTCGTCCAGGCTGATCCCGACCCGCCCCTCGCCGATCTTGCGGATGTTCAGCCCCTCGGCCCGCGCCGCAGCAAGAATACCCCGCTGGCCCACGCCGACCTCGACGGTGATCGTGTCGAAGAAGGCGTCAGGCGAGACCTTCGCGCCGGCGGCCTTCAGCGCGCGCGACAGGCGCTGGGTCAGGAAATGCACCCGCTCGGCAATCGCGCGCAGGCCCTCGGGGCCATGAAAGACGGCATAGAAACCCGCCATCACCGCCAGAAGCGCCTGGGCGGTGCAGACATTCGAGGTGGCCTTCTCGCGCCGGATATGCTGTTCGCGGGTCTGGAGTGCCAGGCGATAGGCCTTGTTGCCGCGCGCATCCACGCTCACGCCCACGATCCGGCCGGGCATGGCGCGCTTGTAATCGTCCCGGCAGGCCATGAAGGCGGCATGCGGGCCACCGTAGCCCATCGGCACGCCGAAACGCTGGCTCGATCCGAGGGCAATATCGGCCCCCATCGCGCCGGGTTCCCTGAGCAGCGTCAGCGCCAGCAGGTCGGTCGCCATGATGGCCACCGCTTTCGCCTCGTGCAGCGCCGCGATTTTTGACGAAAAATCGCCGACATGGCCGTAGGTGCCGGGATACTGGAAGATCGCGCCGAAGACTGCGGCGGGGTCCATCTCCTCCGGATCGCCCACCGTGACCTCGATCCCCAGGGGCCGCGCCCGCGTCTCGATCACCGCGATGGTCTGGGGGTGGCAGCCCCGGTCCACGAAGAAACCGCGCGCCTTCGACTTGGCCACCCGCTCGGCCATGGTCATGGCCTCGGCCGCCGCCGTCGCCTCGTCCAGAAGCGAGGCATTGGCCACCGGCAGCCCGGTCAGGTCGGACACCATCGTCTGGAAGTTCAGAAGCGCCTCGAGCCGGCCCTGCGCGATCTCGGGCTGGTAGGGGGTGTAGGCGGTGTACCAGGCGGGGTTTTCAAGGATGTTGCGCTGGATCGCGGGCGGGGTGACCGTGCCGTAGTAACCCTGCCCGATGAGCGAGGTCATCACCCGGTTCCTTGCCGCCACCTCGCGCATCTTCTGGAGCAGTTCATGCTCGGCCAGCGGGAGCCAGCCCAGTGGCCTTTCCTGCCGGATCGATGCCGGGACCGTTTCGTCGATCAACGCTTCAAGGCTTTCCGCCCCCACGACCCCCAGCATCGCCTCCATCTCTGCGGGCGAGGGGCCGATATGGCGGCGGTTGGCGAAGTCGTAAGGATTGTAGTCGGTGGGCGTGAAGGTCATCGGTCGGTCTCCGGGCGGGTGCAGCGGAATTTTGCAAAAATCCCCCATGGGGCGGGCGGGCCCGCATATTGGGAAATTAAGGGTGGGGGGGGGGGGTTCAGCGTAATTTGCAAATTTCGCCTTTGGGGCCGGGCGGGCGGTAATTTGGCAAATTCCGGCTGGGAGGGCGGGGTTTCCGGAATTCTGCAAATTCCGACAGGTTGGTTGGGGTCGCCGGAGTCTTGCAAATTCCGACAGGTTGGGTGAGGTCGCCGGAATTTTGCAAATTCCGGCGGGCCCCCTGGGGTCAGTCGATCAGGTCCTGATATTCGTCCTCGTCCATGAAGTCGTCGATCACCGAAAGGTCGTCGACCTTCAGCTTGAAGAACCAGCCCGCCCCCAGCGGATCCTCGTTCACAAGGCCGGGCGTGTCGGACAACTTGTCGTTGACCTCGACGATCTCGCCGTCCACCGGGGCCAGGATGTCGGAGGCCGCCTTGACGCTTTCGATCACAACCACCTCGTCGCCCGAGGACACGACGGCCTCGATCTCGGGCAGTTCGACAAAGACGACATCGCCCAGTTGCGTGGCGGCATGTTCGGTGATGCCGACGACGATCAGATCGCCCTCGATGCGCAGCCATTCGTGATCTTCGGTGTATTTCATCGCTGTCCTCAACGTTTGTAGGAGGTGGGGTGAAAGGGCAGGGGGCAGGTCGCAACGGGCAGGCGCTTTCCGCGCAGCTCGCCCTCCAGAAGGGTTCCAGGCGCGACCAGGGCAGCCGGCACATAGCCCATCGCGACGGGCGCGCCGACCGAGGGGCCGAACCCGCCCGAGGTGATCCGGCCCACCTCGGCCCCCTCGTGAAACAGCACGGTCCCCTCGCGCATCGGGGCGCGGCCTTCCGGGCGCAGTCCGGTGCGCAGGCGGGCCGGCCCCTCGGCCAGTTCGCGCAGGATGCGCTCTGCACCGGGAAAGCCACCCGCCCGCGCCCCGCCTGCCCGCCGCGCGCGGCCGATGGCCCAGCCAAGCCCCGCCTCGACCGGCGATGTCGTCGTGTCGATGTCATGCCCGTACAGCGGCAACCCCGCCTCGAGCCTGAGCGAATCCCGTGCGCCCAGCCCCGCCGGCATGACACGCGGATCACCCAGCAGCGCGCGCGCCAACCCCTCGGCCCCGGCCTGCGGGACCGAGATCTCGAACCCGTCCTCGCCCGTATAGCCCGATCGCGCAATCCAGAGGCCGCCGTGGATCGTCTGGGCATCCGCCATCTCGAGGAAGCGCAACCGTTCGATCCCGGGGACCAGCGCGGCCAGCGCCGCCTCGGCCGCCGGGCCCTGCAGCGCCAGAAGCGCACGGTCGGGCAGCGCGATCACCTGCGCCACGCCGCCAAGGCCTGCGTCCATATGGGCGATGTCATGCCCGGCCCGCGCCGCATTCACCACGACGAAAAGGTGGTCACCCCGGTTGACCACCATGAGATCGTCCAGAAGGCCCCCTGCCTCATCGGTAAAGAACCCGTAGCGCTGCCGGCCCTCGGGCAGGGCGAGAAGGTCGACCGGCACCATCGCCTCGACGGCGCGGCCAAGCGCCTCCATCCCCTGCGTCGGGCGCAGGACGACCTGTCCCATGTGGCTCACGTCGAAGAGGCTGGCGCCGGACCGGGTCTGCAGATGCTCGGCCATCACGCCCGCGGCATACTGGACCGGCATTTCGTACCCTGCAAAGGGCACCATCCGCGCGCCAAGTTCGTGATGCAGATCCGCAAGGCCCAGCCGCATCAGCCCTGTCCCCGCCCCGCCTGTCTGCCCGTCCGTTCCGCCGCTCATCCGCCGTCTCCCGTTCCGGGCCGGC
>JAFIEN010000334.1 GCA_020832515.1 Rubellimicrobium sp.
AGTGCTTCAGTACCCCGCGTGTTGACTGGTTGGTACACACACTCCGTCTCAATCCGCTGTCATGCGGCCAGTGCTTCAGTACTCACGCAAGACGCGATCCGGCTGCAGTTCCTGAGTCTCAATCCGCTGTCATGCGGCCAGTGCTTCAGTACCGTGAACAAGCTGAGGAAGGCGAGCCTGATCGTCTCAATCCGCTGTCATGCGGCCAGTGCTTCAGTACGTGAAATCCATCTGGACACAGCGTGGAACTCAAGAGTCTCAATCCGCTGTCATGCGGCCAGTGCTTCAGTACTCACGGCATCGCTTGAACGCCAATATGGCGAGCGTCTCAATCCGCTGTCATGCGGCCAGTGCTTCAGTACGGGCTGCCCGAGACGATCGAGTACGCTGACCGGGTACGTCTCAATCCGCTGTCATGCGGCCAGTGCTTCAGTACCAACTGCAAGTTGCAGCGCGTTGTCATGCGTAAGTCTCAATCCGCTGTCATGCGGCCAGTGCTTCAGTACATACTCTCTACAATCGTCCGTAAACAAGTATTTTTCCGGTAACTCCGCGCAGATCGCCTCCTTATGCCTAATGTCAATTTCGAGCACTCGAAGGATATGAACCTTTTCTGCTTCTTGCACAGTATCTTATCCGCCTTCCGAACCTGAATGTCTCTCCTGCTGACCGAAATGGCCGTGCCAGTCGGGCCAGTCGGGCCAGAACGGAGTGCCGTTCACGGCTTCCCAGGTCCAGATCAATGCTGCAATCGCCAGTGCTGCCCCGCAGATCCAGAGCGAATACCGCAGCACCCGTTCGCGCGCCTCTGTCAGCCAGAGAAAGGCCGCACCCACCGCATAGGCCATTCCCGTCCAGAAGCTCAGTTGCGCCAGTGCCGGGGCGACGACATCGGTCGACCCGTCGCCAATCCCGGCCAGCATGTTCATCCCGCCAAAGCCCGCGGCCAGGCTTGCCGGCAGGAACAGGCTGGCAAATTCGGTCAGCCGGACCTGCGACTGGGTCGCCTCGCGCGCTTCTGAAGCATTGGCAAAGTCGCTGGCAGCGGCCAGTTCGGCCTGCAGATCGGCCCGCAGCGCATCCAGACCCATCGCATCGCGCAACATGAGGTTCATCTCGCGTGACTGCAGGTGGTTCGAGATATCGGCAAAGCTGAATCGGTGGACGAACCGCAGCAACTCACGCTGCAGGTCATGGATGGCGCGGCGGAAGTCGGGTTCATCGCGTTCTGTCCCCTTGTCGCGCACCAGATCGCTGATCCGCCGAGAAAAGGTCAGCAGCGCCGAGAACTCCAGATGGGCGATGAACAGCATTTTCCTGTAATGGCTTTGAAAATGCGGCCGGGCGATGGTGTCGAAGAACGGCCCGGCCCCCACCATCGCGTAATGATACCCGGCAAAGCAGTGACGGGTCGTCCCGGAGTTGAGTGCGCCGTGGTGAAAGCGGTCGTAGAACAGGGCCGTTGCCTGCCCCCGCAGGAAGTCTGCATTATACGGCATCGGGTCGTCGCCTGCTTCATCGGCAGCCGCGATCCGATACCAGTCTCCTTCACCGATCTGGTTATAGGCCGCGCTGTCGGCCATGCCGGGGTTTGTGACAGAGATGTAGCTCATCACCGGGATGCGTTCGTCCAGCACATGGCGCCAGACGGGGTGATCGTGGGGGTTCGGCTGGCCGTCGATCACCAGCGGCCGCGCGATTTCCAGCCACCAGGGAAACAGCATCGGTCGCCCGGATTTCTTCCAATGCGCGCGCTGGCTGTCGCGAGATGCCGGCGTCAGCAAGCGGGACTGGCCGTCGATCGTCACCTCTGCGTCTGACGGGCACAGGCCCGCGACCCAACAGGCAGGTTTCGTCGCCTCCTCTTCGGTATTGAACCAGAAGCCCGGAAAAGCCCGGCGCGCATGGTCAACGATGGTTTGCACATCAGCAAGTGTTCCGGGCGCCTCGGCCTCTATATCCAGCGTCAGAAGGGCTGTGCCGAACCGGAACAGATCGAGCTCGAGCCGGACCACCTTGAAACGGTGCGGGCGGCCCTCGATGGTGAAGGTGATTGCGGTCAGGTCGTGCCGGGCGAAGGTCAGATGTTCATCATTCTTGCCGCCGGGATACAGGAAATCCTGCACGACGTCATGGAAATAGACCCCCTCCTCGTAGGCATCGGGGCGCTCTCTCACGGGTTTCCAAGGTGCGCCAATCGTTGATTCCACGACCTTGACGAGGTCCTTTGGCTGCTTGGGCTCTGCAAGCGACAAGGGCCAGTGAAAGATCTGCCGGAAGGCGTGCACCGGAATCTGATCGGCAGGGCGCCGGTTCACCTCATCGGTTCTGGTCATCGTTGCGGCACCTCGAGGAAGCGCGCCGGCCCCTTTCCATCATATGCGTCTTGTCGCAGTTTTTGATGCTCTTTCAAGGACATGTAGTCAAAATCCGCGCTGCTCCAAGTTGCCGGGTTCGCCGCGCGCAACAAGGCCTTTATGGGAGCACTCGTGGCCCAACCCTGGACCTCGCGCTCCATATGGCTTGTGAAGGCTGCGATCAGCGCGGTGCAATCAGTCGGCTCTCCCCTGATACTGGTTACCTCCAGATTGCCAAGCGTGATCTGAGCCTGCCCCGCGCCTGCAGTCTTGGCCCGGCCGATCATATGGCGCAATTGAGGATCGCCGCCGAAAGTCAGGACCCAGAGCAGGCCGCCGAGTTCCGCGGGCGTGACGTTGTGAACCCGGATTTCTGCGGTGAACACCAGCTTTTGCCCGGGCGTGTCGGGCATCAGAAGACGAAGGGAGGTACTTGTGTCGTTGTCCCGACCGCCGGCAGCGTCCTTGAATTTCTCGAGGTTCCGCTGGATCGCGTCGGCATCCGCATTCCGAGGGGGATAGACCTTACGCCCGGCCAGTTCGACACCCGGCTCGGACCAGTCCTTGCGCCCGGCCTTGGCCAGATAGAAGGGCGCGTAAGACGGTTTCGGCGCCGCTTGGACGGTCCTGATTTTGCCCGTTTCGCGCGCCCTGCAGCCCGGTGACATCCGAGCGAAGCCGAAGGCGACGCGCGATTTCAGGTGCCGCCGCAGATGCTGGCCAGCGCCGGACAGATTGGCATCCTCCGGCTCGTGAACATGGCCGAACAGCGCCTCGACAAAGTCCGGGCAAAAGTCTGGCGCATCGACATCTACCCGATGGACACCATTTCCGGTTGTGGCCAACGCATCCATAACCCGGCTGGTATGGGCCCGCTTGAACACCCGGACAAGGCCGAAGTCGACCACCTGCCCACCTTCGTCGGCGACCCAGAACACTGGAATCCGCCCCCCTGCGTCCAGCGTCGGTCGCAGGATCGCCCAGTTACCGATTGGCTTGGGCGCATGACGCGAGGGGCGCGAGTTGTTGGCGATGAACGTGTCCCAGACAGCGCTCGGCACCGCCAGTGGTGTGCCTGACCCACAGGCAGCGAAGACGGCTTCGGTCCGCTTTGAATTGCCGGCCGCGGGGTGGGTGTTCTGGGACTCGAGTGCCTTGATGTGCAGCGCGCGCTTGCGGGCATCGTCAGCTTTCCTGAGTTCCTGACGTTCCGGGCTCGAAAGCCCCTCGGGCGAGATGGCAGGCACCTTGTCGGAAAAGATAAGAATGCCGGGGGCGCCCCCGGCTGTGGGCACAACCAACTGGCCGTTGCCTTCGCCCGCAGGCAGACCGAAGGTCATCGACGTGCTGAAGTCGAAGATAGCGCCCTTCTTCATGTCGAACCCGGTATAGCGCTCGGACAGTTTCTTGCCGAGCCAGTCAAGATGCCATGTGGCACTATCCGAAGTCGCGCCTTTCAGATCGCGGATCCGCACCCGATACCAGTAACAAGGCTCTATTATGTAAGCGTTGTCGGCCCCGTCCCTAGGCTCCGCTGGGCGCAACCAACCGGCCCGAACGGCCTTGCGCGCATCGTCAGTGAATAGCTCGTGGTTGAAGTCGCGGATTCCGAAACGTCGGTGGAGGTTGGTCTGGCTGAGGCGGGCAAAAGCCGCCGCCTCGAGCGTTGCGCGCGCTAGCCCGCGCAGTGTTGCACCAGGAATGACAGGCTCCTGCCCAACTTTCACCGGAAGCGAGGTAGCGCTATCGCTAGGGTCTGGTTCCCCAATCAGCATCGGCCCGTCGAAGGTGATGGAGATCTCCAATCGCCCGGACAACCCCTCGGCCAGTGGCAGGTCGTGCAATCGACCGGCGTCCCACGCCTTGCGGATCACATGTTCGGGCATGGCGATCCTGTCGTTGAGCGGCAGGAAGCGGAATGGGGCTTTCGGCTGAACAGCTGGAGGCTGGCTTGCCGACTGCCCGGCCCGCCCTTGCGCCCGAGTGGGGGCGGGGACGGAGGCGGGG
>JAFIEN010000335.1 GCA_020832515.1 Rubellimicrobium sp.
ATGCGCGCCGTCGACATCGGCATCGGTCATGATGATGATCTTGTCGTAGCGCAGGTCATCGAGGTTGAACCGGGTGCCCATGCCGGTGCCCAGCGCCTCGCAGAGGTCGCTGATCTCGGTGTTCTGGCCCAGCTTGCTGGAGGCCGCGCCCAGTACGTTCAGGATCTTGCCCTTGAGCGGCAGAAGGGCCTGCGTCTCGCGGTTGCGGGCGCCCTTGGCGCTGCCCCCCGCGCTGTCGCCCTCGACGATGAAAAGCTCGGTCCCCTCGCGGGATTTGGCGGTGCAATCGGTCAGTTTGCCGGGCAGGCGCAGCTTCTTGGTGGCTGACTTGCGCTGCGTCTCCTTCTCTTGCCGGCGGCGCAGGCGTTCCTCGGCGCGCAGGACCAGGAAATCGAGGATCGCACCGGCCGATTTCGTGTTCGCGGCCAGCCAGTTGTCGAAATGGTCGCGCACCGCCCCCTCGACAAGCCGGGCGGCGTCCGCCGTGGCAAGCCGGTCCTTGGTCTGGCCCACGAATTCGGGCTCGCGGATGAAACACGACACCAGCGCGCAGCCCCCGGTCAGCAGGTCGTCGCGGGTGATCTCCTTCGATTTGCGGTTGTTGACCAGTTCGCCATAGGCCCGCACGCCCTTGAGGATCGCAGCCCAGAAGCCCGCCTCATGCGTGCCGCCCTCGGGCGTGGGGACGGTGTTGCAATAGGACTGGATGAAGCCGTCGCGCGCGGGCGTCCAGTTGATCGCCCATTCCACCTTGCCGGGCACGCCGAACTTGTCGCCGAATTCCACAGTGCCCGCGAAAGGTGCCTCGGCATAGGTGGTGGCACCCCCCAGCGTCTCGCGCAGATAGTCGGACAGGCCGCCGGGAAAATGGAACACCGCCTCTTGCGGAGTGTCGCCGTCGGCGATGGCGGATTTCCAGCGAATCTCCACCCCCGAGAACAGATAGGCCTTGGAGCGGACCATCTTGAGCAGGCGGGCCGGGCGAAAGCGGTGATGGCCGAAGATCTGTTCGTCGGCATGGAAAGTCACGGTCGTGCCGCGCCGGTTCTGCACGGGGCCCAGCCGTTCCACCGGGCCAAGCGGGATGCCGCGGGAAAAGCGCTGTTCGTGAAGTTCCTTGTTGCGGGCGACCTGCACCACCATCGAGTCCGACAGCGCATTGACGACAGACGCGCCCACGCCATGCAGGCCGCCCGAGGTCTGATAGGCCTTGCCCGAGAACTTGCCCCCCGAATGCAGCGTGCAGAGGATCACCTCGAGCGCGCTCTTGTCGGGGAACTTGGGATGCGGATCGACGGGGATGCCGCGCCCGTTGTCGCGGATCGTGACGCTGTAATCCTCGTGCAGTTCCACCTCGATCCGGCTGGCATGGCCTGCCACCGCCTCGTCCATGGAATTGTCCAGCACCTCGGCCACAAGGTGATGCAGCGCGCGCTCATCCGTGCCGCCGATATACATGCCGGGGCGTTTGCGGACGGGTTCCAGCCCCTCGAGCACCTCGATCGAGGAGGCGGTATAGTCGTCCTGTCCACTGCCCGAAAGAAGGTCGTCGGCCATGCTGCCCCCTTTTTGTTCTTGGCCCATATGGTGGCAGTAGCACGTACCGGACGCAATCTCTATCCCGCAGGCACGCGCAGGGGCAGCCAGTCGGCAAGGTCTGCATCCGCCATGCGCGCCCGGCCTTCGGTCGATGCGGCGGGAACAGCCACCGCACCCGCCAGCGTGGGATCACTTCCCGCGGGTCAGCGTCTCGAAGCGAAGCGCAACCGCTGTCCTGTCGGGAAAGCCGTGCCAGTAGCTGTGCGCATGGGTCGGCTCGCCATCCTCGTCACGCGCAATCCTTCCGTCCGCGGCGCTTGGCACCAGGTCAAGATATGCGGCCTTGTCGCGCTCGCCCAACAGGTGAAGCCCAAGGAAGGCGGTCACGAAATGCGCACTGACATTGTTCATCCGCACAGTATCCCAGACCGGATCGGCATAGTGATCGAACGGCGATCCGGGTTTGCCCCCCATCTCGACAAGCCAGCTTTCCACCGGCGCGGGGATCGGCGCACCCGCATTGTGACCCGCCATGTCGAAGGTCAGCAGATGCCGCGTCGTATTGACCGCCTCGGCAAAGATCCCCCGGATATGGTCGTAGCCCGAGATATCGTCGTTGGACCCCGCGACCAGCAGGAGCGGCGTCTCGATCCCCGCGATCCCCTCGGGCGCCCACAGCCCGGCGTTCCGCCCCCAGGGGCCGAAGGCGATCACCGCCCGCACGCGCGGGTCGACCAGTTGCTCCAGGCCCGCGCCGCCCTGAACGTTGCGCTCGAGCAGGCGTTGCGGCGGGGCAAAGCCCAGTTCGACCGCCTCGGGCGCAACGCCTGCACCCGCAAGGATCAGCGCGCCATAGCCGCCCATCGAATAGCCGATCACGGCGGTGCGGCTGTCGTCGATGATCTCGCCCAGCGGCCCCTCGAGATCGGCCAGGCTGTCAAGCACGAAGCGCTGGTCCCAGGGGCGGTTGACTAGGGTCGAGCCGAAGGCGCTTTGCGTGTCGTAGGTGCTGTCGGTGTGGTCGATGGCGGCCACGACATAGCCTTTCGAGGCCAGGTTTTCGCCCAGATGCGCCAGCAGGAAACGGTTGCCGGGATAGCCATGCGACAGGATGACAAGGGGAAAGCTCTCGCCCCCCAGCGGCACGGCATCGCGCTGCGCCTGCCCGGCAAGTTCCACCTCGGTCATGCCGTCGCGCAAGAGCACGTCGTAGCGGCCACCCGGAATGGTGCTGTCGACGGCCGGGTACCACAGTTCCACCTTCAGGGGCCGGTCATAGACCGGTGCGATGGTGGGGGTGGCATGAACGATGTCGACCTGGCCCGGATTGATCAGGTCAAGCGTCGTCACACCGATCGCATGCGGCCCGAAGCGGGCCAGTGCGGGCGCGTCGGGGCGGACAAGATCAATTCGGTTTTCGGCCAAGAGCGGTCCTCCCATCGCAAGCAGAATGACGGTGCAAAGCATGGCAAGGGGTCTGGTCGCGTGCATGTCTCCGCCCTCCGGGGCCCCACTCATCACCCGTCGCGCCGGTGCCCCGTCCGATGTCACGGCGCGGGCCCGTGTCGCGCAACGCAGTGCGTCCGGCTCTTGCCGGCTGCGACAGCATGCCCGCACGGATGCATCCGGTTCAAGCGTCCCGAGCCGGGCCGGCGCGCAAGTCGGTCGTCTCATCGGGGCCTGCTCGCTCCTCATTGAGATATGGGTAATGGATCCTTCGACCGCTTGCCACCCCCGTCAGGTTGCGACAGAAGATCGTGATATGCGATGACGGAGGAACAGGCATGCGGGTTTTCTTCACGGGCGGTTCGGGAAAAGCGGGTCGCCATGCGATCCGGTACCTGCTTGAGCAGGGGCATGAGGTGACCAACATCGACCTTGCCCCCCTCGAGATGCCGGGGGTCAGGACGCTCCGGGTCGATCTTGCCGATGCCGGCGGCGTGTTCAACGCAATGCAGGCCTACAGCGATTATTCCGACCTCGATTCGGGGCAGGGCATGCGGGTCTATGATGCGGTCGTCCATTTCGCGGCCATCCCCGCGATCCTGTTCCGCCCCGACAACGAAACCTACCGCATCAATGTCGAAAGCACCTATAACGTGATCGACGCGGCGGTGCGGCTTGGTGTGCGCAAGGTCATCTTCGCCTCGTCCGAGACGACCTATGGCGTCTGCTTCGCCGATGGCGAGGTCCGGCCAGACTACATCCCCGTGGACGAGGACCACCCCGTGGTGCCGCCCGACAGCTATGCCATGTCCAAGGTCGTGAACGAGGTGACGGCCCGCAGCTTCCAGCGCCGCTCGGGCATCGACATCTACGGGCTCAGGATCAACAACGTCATCGAGCCGCATGAATATGCGCGCGATTTTCCGACCTATATCAATGAACCGCACCTTCGCCGCCGCAACATCTTCGGCTATATCGACGCACGCGACCTCGGGCATATGGTCGATTGCTGCCTCAGGACCGACGGGCTGGGCTACGAGGTCTTCAACGTCTCCAACGACGACATGTCGGTCGGCCTGACCACGGACGAGGTCATCGCCCGCTTCTACCCCGATGTGCCCCTGCGCCGCGCCATGGGCCCGGACGAGACCTTCTACAGCAATGCCAAGGCCAAGCGTCTTGTGGGCTTCAGCCCCCGCCATTCCTGGCGCGATGTGCTGAAGGGCTGAGCAGCCCCGCACACCCAAGGCCAAGCCGCCCGCGCGGCCTGGCCCCTCCTCGCGCTTCCCTGCCACTCTTTCGTTGCCAAATATCCCGGGGGGAGGCGCCGCAGGCGGCGGGGGCCCGCGCCCCCCAAGCCTGAAATTTTGATAAAT
>JAFIEN010000336.1 GCA_020832515.1 Rubellimicrobium sp.
CCCATGCTAACGGACCCCCGTCTTTCGCGGGGGCGTCCCCCGCTGTCATCTTTCCAAAGGACCAGACATGGCGATCGAACGCACCCTCTCCATCATCAAGCCCGATGCCACCCGGCGCAACCTGACCGGCAAGATCAACGCCAAGTTCGAAGAGGCGGGCCTGCGCATCGTCGCCCAGAAGCGCATCCAGCTGACCGTCGATCAGGCCGGCGAGTTCTACGCCGTCCACCGGGAGCGCCCCTTCTTCGGCGAACTGACCGAGTTCATGGCATCGGGCCCTGTCGTCGTGCAGGTGCTGGAAGGCGAGAATGCCGTCGTGCGCAACCGTGAGGTGATGGGCGCGACCAATCCCAAGGATGCCGCCCCCGGCACGATCCGCGCCGAATTCGCGGAATCGGTGGGCGAGAATTCGGTCCACGGCTCGGATGCGCCGGAGACGGCGAAGGAAGAGATCGCCTTCTTCTTCTCGGGCCTCGAACTGGTCGGCTGAGTGCCCCGGGGCCGGGTCACGGCCCGGTTCGCCCGACACCTCCTGACTTCTACTGCCGCCCGTCCCCGAAAAGGGGCGGGCGGTCTTGCTTTCGCAGCTTCCCCGACGGCGGAAACCGCGTCACATTGAGACCGCGATGCCACGCCTGATCCTCATCTGCGGACTGCCCGGGACGGGCAAGTCCACGCTTGCCCGCCGAATCGAGGCCACACGACCCGCCTTTCGATTCGAGCCCGACGACTGGATGGAGGCCCTGTCGGTCAACCTGCACGACAGCTCTGCCCGTGCCCGGATCGAGGCACTGCAATGGCAACTGGCGCAGCGTCTGTTGCGGCTTGGCGTTTCGGTCGTCATCGAATGGGGCACATGGGCCCGGGCCGAACGTGACGCATTGCGCGAAGGCGCGCGCGCGCTGGGTGTCGGCGTCGAACTCCATGCCCTGCACGCCCCGCCCGAGGTTCTGCACGCCCGCATCGCCGCCCGCGCCCGCGAGAACCCGCCGATCACCCGTGAAGAGGTCGAACGCTGGGCGCAGCTGTTCGAAACACCCGAGCCTTCTGAGATTGCCCTCTACGACCCGCCCCCGTCCCCATAGGGCGGGCAAGGCCAGCGCGCCACACCTTGCGTGCGGCGGGCACGCCCGCCGATCATCCCCGGCAGTCCCGCCTTACCTCGGACTGGCGCAACCCGGTCGCCACCAGCATGCAGCGGTCGCGCGCCTCGAAGTAATAGCCGCTGGCAAACCATCTCACGGCTGCGTCATGGTTACCGTTGGCCACGATATAGGCCCCGCGCAGATAGGCCCCGGCGTAGCGCAGGTTCACCCAGGGATCGAGCAGGTCCGGGGGCTGGCCGCGAAAGCCCATCGTCCGGGCCGTTTCGGGCATGATCTGCATGAGCCCCCAATACGGCCCGTTGCGCGCCGCAGGATTGTGCCGGCTTTCGCGGATGATCACCCGATGCAGAAGCTCGGGCGGCAGGTCATGCATGATTGCCGCCTCGTTGATCAGCTTGCGCAACTCTGGCGTTTCGTTTGGAAAGAGGGGGCTATTGTCGCTCTGGTAGCCGGGCAGGTTGCCCGGCGCCTGCGAACAGGCGGCCAGCGTGACAAGCACAAGCGCCGCAAGGGCACGTCGGATCTGCGTCATGGTTGGTGTCGGTCACTGTTTCCCTGGATGAAACAGATACGCCGGATCGGGACCGCGGAAAAGATGGTCTTACGACCTGCCTCGCTCGATAAGCCCGAAATCGCGCATGAACCGGTCGAGGGCAGCTTCGGGCGCGGTCCGGGCATTCGCCTTGAGCGCATCGAACCGGGCCCGGAGCGCCGCTTTCTCCTCGCCCTGGCAATCGTTCCAGGGACGACCCTGCAAACCCATGTGCAGGACGTAATAGGTGATGAAATGCGGCCGCTCGCCACTGGCCAGAAGCCGGGCATAGGCGGCATCGGCCCCGATCTCGCGCAGCGCCTCGGCGCTTGAGATGCCGGCACGATGGAACGCGGCCTCGAGCGCGGGGCCAATGTTGCGGATCGAGGAAACCGGCGTCATGGGTGCAGCATGACAGGGCCTTGCCCTGCCGCCAAGACCCTTGCGGCGGGATCGCCCGACACCGCCGCGGCGCTGTGCCTGGCGCCGTGCCCGGATCGGCTTTCGGGCGGGAAAGGGGTCAGATACTGGCGAGGTCGCGGAAGAGCGGACGGGCGGGCACGCCCGCATCGCCCATCGTGCCAGCGGTCATCTGGGCCGGGCGGGCGGATTGCCCCTCGACCTGCGGCGCGACCGGTGCCTGTGGCTGGCCTTGTGACGGGGCCGATCTCGGCTGCCCCGACGTGGCCTGTGATCCCAGGGTCTCATGGGCCTGTGCCATGCTGTGTCCTTTCTGCTCTGTCCGCTTTCGGACGCGCCCGACTTGCGCCAGGTTTGCGGCGTCGGGTCATGGTCGCATGATGGGCGATTTCCTTATTTGAACAGAGCAAATCGCCGTGAGCCGGGCGAAAATGTGTCACCAATGTTGCACGGTTGCCCGATGGCAAGGGTCTTCGGGCCATTGCATGGG
The DNA here is from genome assembly GCA_020832515.1 of Rubellimicrobium sp. Taxonomy (GTDB): domain Bacteria; phylum Pseudomonadota; class Alphaproteobacteria; order Rhodobacterales; family Rhodobacteraceae; genus JAFIEN01. The sequence goes on from JAFIEN010000336.1 coordinate 2,549, forward strand.
CCGGGCAAGCCGGGCAGGGTAAGATGTGCGGCGACCCGAAGCTATCGCGCAAGATGCCGGCCACCGGAGAAAGATGTTTCGTTTTCTGCACAGTGCCGATCTGCATCTTGGCAAGCCCTTCGGCCGTTTTCCCGAAGAGGTGCGTGGATCGCTGCGCGAGGCCCGCACCGCGCTGATCCCGCGTCTGGCCGAGGCGGCGCGGGCGGCAGATGCAGAAGCGGTGCTGCTGGCCGGTGACACATTCGACAGCGAAAGCCCCGCGCCCGCGGTCATCCGCCAGGCGCTCAATGCCATCGCGGCCGACCCGGGGCTGGCCTGGGTCATCCTGCCGGGCAATCACGACAGCCTTGCCGCCACCCCGCTATGGGAGCGCGTCCGGCGCGAGGCACCGCCGAACCTGTGCCTTGCACTCGATCCGCAGCCGATCGCGCTGGGCGATGCGGCGGTGGTCCTGCCCGCGCCTGCGACCGCCCGACGCCCGGGGCGCGACCTGACCGACGACCTCGACCAGCCCACCGCCCCGGGCCTGATGCGGATTGGCCTCGCACATGGAGCGGTCACAAGCTTCAGCGCGGGCGAGGATGACGGCCCCGCCGTGATCCCCCCCGATCGGGCCGAACGCTCGGGCCTTGATTACCTGGCCCTTGGCGACTGGCATGGCCAGATCGGTATCGGCGCGCGCACATGGTATGCCGGCACGCCCGAGGCCGACAGCTTTCGCCATGCCCGCGCGGGCGCCGTCACCGGGGCGGCGCTTGTCGTGTCGCTGGCGGGCCCGGGTGCCGTGCCGGTGGTCGAAAGCGTGGCGACCGGTCGGCGCGACTGGCGCCAGGCCGAGATCGCGCTTCTGCCGGGCGAGGATGTGGCCGGGCGACTGCGCACAGCCCTTCCGCTGGTGGTGGCGCGGGCGGTCACGCTTCTGTCGTTGCGGCTGGAGGGGCGTCTCGGGCTTGCCGCGCGCGATGCGCTTCAGGCGGAACTGGCCGAGGTGGGACCGGATTTCCTGCATCTCGAGGCCGATCTGTCGGGGCTTGCGCCGGTGCATGACCCTGCCGATCTTGACCGGATCGACCGGGGCGGCGCGCTGAGGACCGCGGCCGAGGCGCTGGCCGCCGAGGAGGCCGATCCCGACCGTGCGGCGCAGGATAGCGCGGTGGCCGCCGAGGCGCTCCAGCATCTTTTCGCCTTCGCGCGGGCGGCCGATTCATGAAGCTGCGTGCGCTGGGCCTGACCAATGTCCGCCGCTTCGCCGGCCAGACCGCCCGGATCGAGGGGCTGGGTGACGGGCTGTCGGTAATTGCGGCACCGAACGAATACGGCAAGACGACCTTCTTCGACGCACTCCATGCCCTCTTTTTCGCCGCGCATGGCTCGCGCAGCCGCGAGGTCGTGTCGCTCCAGCCCGATCCGGGCGGCGGGGCGGTCGAGATCGCGGCCGAAATCGACCTGCCCGAGGGGCTGTTCCGGATCGAAAAGCGTTTCCTTGGCCGCCCGATGGCGCGCGTGACCGAACTTGCCACCGGCCGGATCATCGCGCAGGCAGATGAGGCCGAGGCCTGGATCGCGGGGCTGACGGGGCAGGGTCTGAAGGGTCCGGCGGGCCTTTTGTGGGTGCGTCAGGGGGGCAGCGGGCTTGACGGGCGGGCGGCCGATCAATTGGCGGCGCGGCGCGACCTACTGTCGACCGTCGCAGGCGAGATCGACCTTGTCACAGGCGGGCGGCTGATGTACCGGGTTATGACCGCCTGCCAGCAGTAACTGGACCGCCACCTGACCGCCTCCTACCGCCCCAAGGCGGGTGGTCCGCT
>JAFIEN010000337.1 GCA_020832515.1 Rubellimicrobium sp.
GGGATCTGGCCCTGGTGGAGGCTGCGCGGGACTTGTGCGACCTGTCCGGGCGGCCGCGCGAAGCGGTGCTGCGGTCGATGGCTCTGGACTGGTGGCCCTGGCGGGCGGTGGCGGCGCGGCTCTTGTGGGCATGGTATCGGGTCGGGACCGGGCGCGACGGGGTGGGCGCATGACCGGGACCGTGCAGCCCGCGGCGGCGGGGCAGGGCGGAGAGCCGCTTGACCATCGCAGCTTCCTCGCAGCCGTTGTGCCCGCGGACCGCGCGTGGCTGACCGCGCGATCCGACCGGGCGGGCCTTTTGCATCTGGCGGGGCATCTGGGGGCCATCGCGCTGGTCTCGGCCGGGATCGTGGCGGGGAAATCGGCGGGGGTGCCGCTCTGGTGGCTGCTCCTGCCGGTGCAGGGCGTGCTGCTGGTGTTCCTGTTCACGCTTGAGCATGAATGCACCCACCAGACCCCCTTCGCCGATCCGCGCCTGTCCGAGGTCATGGGCCATGCCACGGGCCTTGTCCTGCTTCTGCCCTTCGCCTGGTTCCGGCCATTCCACCTGGCCCATCATCGCCATACCAACCTGCCCGGCCTCGATCCCGAGCTCGATGCCGACAAGCCAGCGAGCGCGGGCGCGTGGCTGTGGCATGTCTCGGGCCTGCCCTACTGGCAGGGGCAGGTGCGGCTGATCCTTCGCCTGGCGCTGGGCCGCGAACATGCACCCTGGCTGCCCGAGCGGGCCCGCCTGCGCGCGGGGCGCGAGGCGCGGGCCATGCTCGCCGTCCATGCGCTGGTTGCGGCAAGCCTTTGGATCAGTCCGCTGGCGCTCTGGCTGTGGATCCTGCCGGTGCTTCTGGGCCAGCCTGTCCTGCGGCTGTATCTTCTGGCCGAACATGGCGATTGCCCCCGCGTGGCGGACATGTTTCTGAACACGCGCACCACCTTCACCAACCGGATCGTCCGGTTTCTTGCCTGGAACATGCCCTACCACACCGAACACCATGTCTGGCCCGCCGTCCCCTTCCACCGCCTGCCCGCGCTTCACCGCCGGATGAGGGCCCATCTGCGGATGACCGCACCGGGCTATGCCGCCTTCACCCGGGATTATCTGTCCCGCCGTCTCTGACCCATTCCGAAAGGACCGCCCATGACCCGTGCCCTCGCGACCGGCCGCCGTGCGCCCGCCTCGGGCGAAACCCGCTCGGCCGTCGTCTTTCTTCACGGCTACGGGGCCAATGGCGCCGACCTCATGGGCCTGGCCGAGGCGCTTGCCCCCTATCTGCCCGACACGCTGTTCCTGGCACCTGATGCGCCCGAGCATTGCGCCGGCGCGCCGATGGGCTTTCAGTGGTTCCCGATCCCGTGGATCGACGGCTCGGCCCCCGAGGAACAGGAGGCCGGCCTCATGCGCGCCGCCGAAGACCTGCAGTCCTTCCTCGACGGGGTGATGCTGGACGAGGATCTTCTGCCCGAACAACTGGCGCTGTTCGGCTTTTCGCAGGGCAGCATGATGGCCCTGCATGTGGCACCCCGGCGCGAGGATCCGGTTGCGGCGGTCGTGGGCTTTTATGGCCGCCTGCTCGCACCAGAAGAGCTTGCCGATGCCGCGCTCTGCCGCCCGCCCGTCCTTCTGGTGCACGGCGATGCCGACGAAGTGGTGCCGGTCCAGTCGCTCCCCGAGGCCGCGCAGGCGCTGCAGGATGCCGGCTGGTCCGAGGTCTATGCCCATGTCATGAAAGGCACCGGCCACGGCATCGCGCCCGACGGTCTGTCCGTCGCGCTGGCCTTCCTGCGCGAACGCCTTGGCAGCGACTGAACGGGCCTGGCCGGGCAGGCGATGGGCTGTCCGTTCCGCGTGCAGTCCCGCCCGCCTTGTCATGGCCCTGTCACCTTGACGGGCTAGCCCTGCGGCAACTGGAACATGATGTTGGGCTTGCCAGACAACTTTTGCCAGATATAGTCGGCACCATCGGGGTCAGGGACAACCCACCCCCCATCCGACAGGCCGACAGGAGACCAGGGGAGAGCCCGATGGACGGCGAGTTCAGGACAAGTTTCGTGCGTGACCCCGCCGCCCTGCGGCAGACCCCGGCACTGGTCCTGAATGCCGATTACCGGCCGCTGTCCTACTACCCGCTTTCGCTCTGGCCCTGGCAAGAGGCGGTCAAGGCGGTCTGGCTGGACCGGGTGGATATCGTGGCCGAATACGACGAGGTGGTGCGAAGTCCCTCGACCACGATCCGGATCCCCTCGGTGGTCGTCCTCAAGGATTATGTCCAGCCCCAGAAGCGCGTGGCCTTCACGCGCTTCAATCTTTTCCTGAGGGACGAATTCTGCTGCCAGTATTGCGGCGCCCGTGGCGATCTGACCTTCGACCATGTGGTGCCGCGCGCCCGTGGCGGGGTGACGTCGTGGGAAAATGTCGTGGCGGCCTGCTCGTCGTGCAACCTCAGGAAGGGCTCGCGGTCGCTGCGCGCCTCGGGCCTTTCGCTGCGCCGCCCGCCCCGCCGCCCTGGCGCCGAGGAACTGCGCAACATGGGCCGGCGCTTTCCGCCCAACCACCTGCACGACAGCTGGGTCGATTTCCTCTACTGGGACGCCGAACTCGAGGCCTGAGGGCGTTAGGTTTATCTTCAGACCCGCCGGTCCAGCCTTCGCCTTGAACGGCGGGGCGATTCGGTCATGGGCAATCTGGACGGGTTCTTCGGCAAGGCGGATGCGCCGGGCGGCGATATCGTGGATGCAGCACTTGAAACGGTGCGGCTGCATCTGGGGATGGATGTGGCCTATCTGTCGGAATTCGTGGGCGAGGAGACGGTCTTTCGTGCCGTCTCGGCCCCCGGGCTCGGGGCGCTGATCAAGCCGGGCGATGCCATGCCGCTCGACTATGTCTACTGTCGCCACATCCTTGCGGGCCGTCTGCCGCGGCTGATCCGCGATACGTCCGAGGAACCCTTCGCCCTGACGCGCCCGATCACCCGGGAAGTGCCGATCGGCAGCCATGTGTCGGTCCCGGTCCGACGCGCGGACGGATCGGTCTACGGGATGTTCTGCTGCCTCTCGCCCCGGCCCAATCCCACGCTGACCGACCGCGACCTCGAGGTGATGGAGCTTTTCGCCAGCATTTCCGCGCGGGAGGTCAATGCCGGCCTTGCCAGCCGTGCCCGGCGCGACCGGATCACCGCCGCGACCGAAGCCGCGATCCGGGGCGAAGGGGTGGCGCTTGTCTTCCAGCCGATCTGCGATCTCGGCAGCCGCGCCGTCACCGGCTTCGAGGTGCTGTCGCGCTTTTCCGCCGAACCGCGGCGCGGCCCCGATGTCTGGTTCGCCGAAGCCGCCGAAGTGGGCCTGGGCGAGGCGCTGGAATGCGCGGTCGTGACGCGCGCCGTGAGCGTGCTCGACGCTCTGCCCGACGGACTTTACCTGTCGTTGAACGCCTCGCCGGCGACGGTCGAAAGCGGTGCCTTCGCGCGCGCGATCGCTGGCGCCGATCCGCGCCGCCTGGTGCTCGAGGTGACGGAACAGGCGATGGTCGCCGATCAGGAGCGGTTGTCTTTCGCGCTGGACGGCTTGCGCGATGCGGGGCTGCGGGTCGCAGTCGATGATGCCGGTGCGGGCTATGCCGGGCTGCAACAGATCCTCCGGCTTCGCCCCGACGTGATCAAGCTCGACATGTCCCTTACCCGCGACATCGACCGCGATTAGGCGCGCGCCTCGCTTGCCGGGGCGCTCACGCAGTTTGCCGCGCGGACGAGGGCGATCATCGTGGCAGAGGGGATCGAGCGCGAAGAGGAATTGCGGATCCTCCACCGCCTGGGCGTTGAGCGGGGGCAGGGCTGGCTCTTGGGGCGTCCGGCCCCGCTCCCGGACGCGCTGGGACGCCTTGCCGCCTGTCCGCCCGCAGCGTGACGCCTATGGGCGAGGCTGCGCGAAGGGGCACCCGCCCTGACGGGCTCATTGGCGCAGGCAAGACCTGCCCGGCCCACTGCGCCCGGTCCGATCGTTTCGGGGTTGCGCAACCGGGCCCTGCGCCCGGCCATGTTCAGCCGCCTGCAGCCTGCTGCGCAAGCAATGCCTCGATCTCGGGCCTTGTCGGCATCGATGCGGCCGCCCCTGCCCGCGTGACCGAAATCCCGGCTGTGGCGCAACCGAAGCGCAGGGCGGCAAGGGGGTCCCGCCCCTCGGCCAGCGCCACGGCGAAGCCCCCGTTGAACGCATCGCCCGCCCCCGTCGTCTCGACCACCGCCCCGGCCGTGATCGCGGGTTGGTGCAGGGCCGCGCCCCCGTCGCAAAACAGCGCCCCCTGTTCGCCCAGCGTGACGATGGCCGCCCCCGCTCCTTTCGCGATCAGCGGGCGCGCT
>JAFIEN010000009.1 GCA_020832515.1 Rubellimicrobium sp.
TTGTCGAGGATCTGGGTATCGAAACGATGTCGGACCCGTGGCACGGCCTGCCTCTTCGTTGCCCACGACCTTGCGGTGGTGGCAGCGCTCTGCGACCGGGTGGCCGTGTTGCACAAGGGCGGGATCGTCGAAACCGGATCGACCGAGGCGGTCTGCAACGCACCGCAACATGCCTATACGCAACAGCTTCTGTCGGCCGCCGGCGGGAAGCGGGGCACAGTGGATGCGGTCCCCGACGCGGCTGTTTCCGCGGCGTCCCGAGAGGGCATGGCGAAGGAGCCGCCGACCGTTTCGTGGCCGTGAGGGCCATGAGGCAATCCGCGCCGATGCCGGGCCGGGCGACTGAAGCCCGCACGCGCTGCGGGTGCGGGAAAGAGCGCGAAAAGTGGTACCGATAGCATCCGGATCCCGATCCGCGCAACCCCCGGTCGCAGTCTTGCAGGCAAGGCCTGCCCCCGCCGTCGCAGCATGCCTAGCCGCCCGGGGTCTGTACGACGATGCTCCGTGTGGCAACCTTCGGTGCGCGGAACCGGCCATCAAGAGGCAAGCGGCCCCTGGCGCAGATCCGACGTCCGGGCACCCATGGTTTCAAGCAATGCGATCAGTTCTGCAACGCTGGAATCAAGGGCGCGGCGCAGGTCTTCGGGACCGGTGGCCCGCTCGGTGGCCCGCTCGGTGGCCATGCCCGGGCCGGGTTCGCGCATCGCCTGCGCAAGCTCGCCCAGGGCGAACAGACCAATGGTCCTGGCAGCGCCCTTGAGCGCGTGCAGCGCGCCGTCGAGCGCCTCGAAATCCTGCACCGACCAGGCGGCGTCGATCGTGGACAACAGGGACAAGGCATCGCCGCGAAATCCGAAGACAAGGTCCGACATCGTTTCGATACCCAGATCCTCGACAAGCGCGGTGACCTGCCGTCTGTCGATGGCCACAACCTTGTCGGGTGCAGGCTCGGGAACCGTCGCCATGGCCCTGTCCCGCCTCGGCGCGGGCGATCCTGCGCCCGGCAGGTCGGCAGGAGCGGCATGGTGCGGCCCCGAGGGGGCGGGCGAGGTTTCGGGCGTTCCCGCGTCAGGGCCACAAAAGCGCCTCAGGACGTTGACGAGTTTCTCGCGGGTGACAGGCTTGGCGATGAAGTCGTCCATGCCGGCCGCCAGGCAAGCCTCGCGGTCCTCGACGAAGGCATTCGCCGTCAACCCCACGATCGGCACCTGCGAGCCGCGCGCGCGGATGGCGCGGGTCGCGTCGATGCCGTTCATCACAGGCATCATGTAATCCATCAGGACAAGGTCGAAATCCTGTTCCTCGAGCAGACGCAGCGCGGCCGCGCCGTCCTCGGCCGTGCGATGGGCAAGGCCCAGTCGCCCGAGCATGCCTGTGACGACCTTTCGGTTGATCTCGTTATCCTCGACCACAAGGATCAGCCCGGCAAAGCGGCAGGGCAGGGCGGGCTGCGCATCGGGCATGGGGTGCGACAACGCGTCGCCGCCGGTCGGCAGGTCGACGACATCCGTCACCGGGACCTCGAACCAGAAGCGGCTGCCGACACCGGGAATGCTCTCCACCCCGATCCGGCCGCCCAAGCTTTCGATGATGCGCCGCGAGATCGCAAGACCAAGCCCGGTGCCGGTGAAGGCGCGCGAGGCGGATCCGTCAATCTGGCTGAAGTCCATGAACAGGCGCGCAATTCCGTCGGCCGGGATGCCGATGCCGGTATCGCGCACCGCGAACAGCAGGCGATCCTCGGACGGATGCGTCACCTCGACAGTGACATTGCCCTCGACGGTGAACTTGACGGCATTGCCGACAAGGTTGACGAGGACCTGCCGGATGCCGCCGGCATCGGTCGTGACCTCGATCCGCGGCACCTCGAACCGCAGGGCAAGACCGGCCTGCCGGGCGCGATCGCGCATCACGACGGCGACTTCGTCGATCAGGCATGGCAGCGGCACGCGCGAGAACGAGGGCGAGCGGCCGCCGGCCTCCATCTTCGAGATATCGAGGATATCGTTGATCACATCGAGGAGAAGTTCGCCCGACTTCCGGATCGTCCTGAGGTTCTCGGTCTGCTCGCAGGTGAGAGCGTCCTGGGCCATCAGTTCGGCGGTGCCGATCAGGCCGTTCAGAGGGGTCCGGATCTCGTGGCTCATGGTGGCCAGGAACATCGACTTCGCACGGTTGGCCGCCTCGGCGCGTTCGGCATTGCGGGCGTTGCGTTCGCTGAGCCGTTCGATCTCGATGCGGCTGCGGCGGATGTGCCTGAGCTGGACCGACTGCACCGCGACGATCGACACGAAAAGCACGGCGATCGCCATCGAGGCTCTGGCAAGCCGGGTGTTGATCCCCGCGACGTCCATCCGCTCGGCGATCGTGGCTTCGTTACGGACCTGGTTGGTGATCATCACCAGTTCGCCGGTGGCCGTCTGAACCTGCTTGACTGCCTCGAGGAACGATCCGACCCAGTCGGGGAATATCTCGGGGCGGGTCGCAAGGTCGTCGATCATCGGCTCGAGCCCGAGGATCGCGCCCTGTGCCTGATCGCCCGCCGCCGACAGCCGGGGAGAATTCTCGAACCGGGTGGCGAAGTAGTCATGGCCCAGCACGATGGCGCGGCTGTAAAGCACGTCGTAGCGCAGCAGGATCTCGCGGATGTTCGCCTCCTCAGGATCGATCTGTGCCTGACGCAAGGCCTCTTTCAGGCGGGAGGATTCCCGGTCCGCCTGGAAAGCGGCCCAGAGCGCGTCTTCCCGCACGCTCCAGGCCGCCGCGTTCTGGCGCGCGTTCAGGCTGAGGAACAGCTGGGTCATCACCGCGAACAGGCCCAGCGTCACAAGGACGAGGAACAGGATCAGCCAGCTGACCGACCGGCGCGACAGGGTGCCCCGGTCCTGCGCCTCGTCAGTCAAGCAGGACCTCGATATGGCGGATCTGCCAGGCCGAGCGACCGAAATAGACCTCGTTCACAAGTTCCGGATATTCGGCGAAAGGAAAGATGAGAAACAGCGGCCCCTTGTTGCGGACCGGCATCGGGACCCCGTCCAGATGCGTGGCGAAGATGGCCGGGTAATCCCGGAGGTCCGAAACCGGGACATCGACGACATATTCGTTCAGCGCGGTGATCCGCAGCGTCGTGCCTGTTGCCCCGACCGCATCGATCAGGGCGGCGGCGAGCGGCCCGCTGAAGGTGGGTGTCCCGTCATGCCACGGGGTATCGGTCACCGTCTCGCGGGGCTCGATCGCGGCGAGCATGGCCAGGTCGAAATGGGCGGAGCCATCATCATTGGTGTTGGCGATGGTGCCCGTGACGGTAAGGACCACCTCGCCTTCGGGATAGGGCAGGTTGGTGGCAAGCGCGGGCATGGACGAGACGGCAATTGCCAGGGAGAAGGTCGTCAGACGCGAAAGGATCATTGCAGACTCCTGCTGGGTTGGGGGGCCCGTACCGGGCCGGGAAAGAGGTCGGGTCGAGGCGGCGTTGCGGGTCCTGACGACATCTTGGAATAGATCTCCTCGATCTCGGGCCAGCAGGCGTCGAAGGCGCGGACACAGTCCGGATCGAAATGGCTTCCCGACAGGCGGTGGATTTCGGCCCGTCCTTCGGCGAGGGGCCAGACCTGCTTGTAGGGACGCAGGCTGCAGAGCGCGTCAAAGACGTCGGCCACCGCCACGATCCGCCCCGACAAGGGGATGGCATCCCCGGCAAGCCCCGCCGGATAGCCCGATCCGTCCCATTTTTCATGGTGTGTCAGGGCGATTTCACACGCCAGACGCATGAGTTCGCTTTCGCCACCCGCCAGAAGTTCGGCCCCGAATTCGGCATGGCGACGCATGATCACCATTTCGGCGTCGCTGAGGCGGCCCGGCTTGTTCAGGATCGCGTCCGGAATGGCGATCTTTCCGGTGTCATGCAGCGGCGCGGCAAGGAATATCGTCTTGCAGAAATCCGCATCGCTGCGGATCCGGCAGGCGATCAGCTGCGAAACGCGGGCGACCCGTGTCACATGATGCCCTGTCATGTCGTCGCGCAGGTCGATGGCCCGCGCCAGCCGCCAGATGACTTCGCGTTCGCGATCGGCAAGTTTCCGCGTCGCCCTTTCGACCTCGGAGGCAAGATGCAGCGCGCGATCGGCCAGCTCGAGCTGGGCCTGGCGCAACGACAGAAGATTGCGGGCCCGGATCCTGAGTTCCTGAGGATCGACGGGCTTGTTGAGAAAATCCGTAGCCCCCTGGTTGATCGCCTCGATCCGAAGGTCGCGGTCATGATCGGCGGTGATCATGATGATCGGCACATGGTCGTAGCCGGGAAACCGCCGCAGTTCGCCGATCACCTCGACCCCGGTCTTGCCGGGCATCTGGTGATCCACGAAGACTAGGTCGAACTGCACCTCGGCGCAGCGTTCAAGCGCCGGATCCGGGGCGGAGAAGCCCTCGATCTCATGCTCCCCCAGCCGCCGCAGTGCACCGGTAAGTACCGCAAGGCTGGTGACCTGATCCTCGACCACACAGATGCGCATGATGCCGTGCCCCCGCCGAATTGTTGATCCTCGTCGGGTGGTCTAGGGCCCACAGGTAAAGGAGTGGTTATATTTCGAACTTGCTTCAAATGCCTGGGGCATTCGTCCGTGCGGCGGTCCTCTCGGTCTTGCCGGGCGGGCCCGGAGCACGAGGTCGGGTGCCGCCTTGCACGACGGCCCCCTCCTTCATGATGGCGGTCCGCCCGAGGCGAGGGTGGCGACACGGGAAGCGACATCCGCCGCAGGATCGCGTCCGGCGACGTTGCGGAGATTGCGCCGCAGGCCGGCGGAAAAGTCCGGCCGGCTTGGCCCGAAAGCTGGCCTGACCGCACAGCAAGAGCGGCACCACGACGCGGGCACGCCGGTGCGGTGACGCTCAGGTGACGCTTCGGCCTCGGGGCTGCGCGGCCCCCGGCCCTGCGGTCAAGCGGATGACGGGACCGCGAGCTTCGCCAGGATCCGGACCCAGGACCGGATGCCCTTGTGAAAGGACCGCAGGTCGTATTTCTCGTTCGGGCTGTGGATCCGGTCGTCCGAGAGGCCGAAGCCGGCCATGACCACATCCATCCCCAGCCGGTCCTTGATCAGGGTCGCCACCGGGATCGACCCGCCGCCGCCGATGAAGGCCGCGGGCTTGCCCCATTCCTCGGTCAGTGCCTCCTGCGTCTGCTGGAAGGGCGGTGCGCCCACGTCGAAGGCGATGGCGCGGCCGGCGCCGTGCTCGATGAACTCGACCCGGCAGTCGGCGGGAATGCGGGCCTGCACGAAGTCGCGGAAGGCGGCGCGGATCTTGTGGGGATCCTGATCGAAGACCAGCCGGAACGAGATCTTGGCCGAGGCCATCGCCGGGATCACCGTCTTGAAGCCCGCCCCCTGATAGCCGCCGCCCATCCCGTTCACCTCGCAGGTCGGGCGCGACCAGGTCTGTTCCAGGACGCTGCGGCCCTTTTCGCCCGCAGGCACCGACAGGCCCACCTCGCCCAGGAAGGCATCTTCCGAGAAATCGAGTTTCGCCCAGCTTTCGCGCAGGGCCTCGGGCAGGTCGGGGACGCCGTCGTAGAAACCGGGCAGGGTGATGCGACCCGTCTCGTCGCGCAGGTCGGCGATGATGCGGGCAAGGATATGGTTCGGGTTGGCCGCGGCCGACCCGTAGAAGCCCGAATGCAGGTCGCGGTCCGAGGCGTGGATGACGATTTCCTCGCCGCAGAGGCCCCGCAGGCTGGTGGTGATGGCGGGTGTGTCGGCATCCCACATGTTGGTGTCGCAGATCAGCGCAACATCGGCTTGGAGTTCGTCGGTATTGGCCTCGAGGAAGCCGGGCAGGTTCACCCCGCCCGATTCCTCTTCGCCCTCCAGCAGCACGGTCACGCCAAGGGGCAGGCTGCCCGTCACCGATTTCCAGGCCCGGCAGGCCTCGACAAAGGTCATGAGCTGGCCCTTGTCGTCGGCCGCCCCCCGCGCGACGATCTGGCGCGAGCCGTCGGGGCGGGTCACCAACGATGGTTCGAACGGGTCGGTGTCCCACAGCTCCAGCGGATCGACGGGCTGCACGTCGTAATGGCCGTAGAACAGGACCTTCGTCCCCTCTGCCGCATGGTCATGCGCCACGACGATCGGATGGCCGGGCGTGTCGCGAACCGAAGCGTCGAAGCCGATCGAGGCAAGGTCGCGCGCGTGCCATTCGGCGCAGGCCCGGGTCTCGGCGGTGAATTCGGGATCGGTCGAGATCGACCGCATCCGCAGGACCTCGAACAGACGGGCAAGCGCATTGTCGAAATCGGCATCGACCTGCGCCAGAACGGCATCGACCTGAGACATGACTTTCCCCCTCTCGAAGATATGTCAGAACGACCAGATGAGCGGCACCAAGAAGACGCCAAGCACGAAGAACCAGACCATCATCGGCAGGCCCAGTTTCCAGTAATCGTTGAAACGGTAGTCGCCCGGCTCCATCACCATGAGGTTGGTGGCGGTCGCAACCGGCGTCAGGAACGCCCCCGCCGCGGCAAGGCCCACGCACATCAGCACCGGCTGGGCCGAAACGCCCATCTGTGCGGCGGCCACGACAGCCACCGGAATGATGATGAGCGCGGTGGCTGTGTTCGAGATGACCTGCCCCAGGATCCCCGTCAGCAGGAAAAGCCCCGCCAGAAGCGCCATGGGGCCGGCATCGCCCACCACCGCCACGAGGCCCTCGGCCAGAAGCTGTGCCGCACCCGTGATCTCCATCGCTGTGGCCAGCGGCATCATCGCGCCGACAAGGATCACGGTGGTCCAGTTGATCGCGCGATAGACCTGATCGACGTTCAGGATGCCCGACAGAAGCACCGCCCCGGCCGCCAGCAGCCCCGCCACGGCGGGCGGCACCAGCCCGGTCGCCAGCAGAAAGACCATGCCAAGCAGGATGACGATCATCCCCTTGGCGCCCTGGCCCAGCGCCACCGCCTGCCGGCGGACCTGTTCGGGGGAATTGACGACCAGAACCTCGGTCGGGGTCAGCCGCTGGTCGAGTGCGGACCATGTGCCCTGCAGAAGCAGCGTGTCCCCGGCCTCGAGCAGGTGGCCCGGCTCCACATCCTCGCCCTGGCGCTGGATGCCGAGCACGACCAGATCGCCGCTTTCGGTGACCATCCCCGGAAAGAACCGCTGCCCGATGAGCGGCGAGCGGGGCGCCACAAGTACCTCGGCCAGCCCGGAGTCGCGGTTGAAGACCGACAGCGCCAGCCCGCCCGAGGCGAAGGGCTGGCCGTCACGCTTGACCAGCCCGATCTCTTGTGCGGCCGTGCGCACCTCGTCCGGGGCGCCGCGGACGACGATGATGTCATCGGCCTCGATCGCATCGCGCCGCACCGTCTGGCCATCGGCGGTCTGGATCGTGACAAGCGAGATGCCCGCACCATTGCCGAAACTCAGATCGGCCCGCGACCGGCCCACAAGCGGCGCACCGGCGGGCACCGTCAACTGATAGACGTCGCTCGCCAGCCGGAACTGCTCGACCAGTGTCTTAGCGTGCTGGCTGAGGTCGGGCGGCAGGCGCTTGCTGACCCGGTGGGGCAGCAGCCGTTCGCCGAAGAAGACCACGATCAGGACGCAGCCGATCACCGCCGGAATGCCGATCAGGGCGAATTCGAAGTAGTTGAACCCGCCGAAACCCGCATCGGCCGAAGCCTCCGAGATCAGCACGTTGACCGGCGTTCCCGTCAGCATCAGCATCGATCCGGCATGCGCGCCGAAGACCAGCGGCATCAGAAGCTGCGCGGGCGAGCGGCTGAGGCGGATCGCGATGACCACGACCACCGGCAGAAGGGCCGCCACCGCCCCGTTCACGCTGATCAGCGCGCTCAGCAGTGCCACCAGCAGCATCATCAGGACCAGCAGCCGCGATCGGCTTTCGCCTGCCTTCTGCATGAGCATCTGCCCCGCCCAGGTCGTCACCCCCGACATCTCGAGCCCGGCGCTGACCACGAAAAGCGCGGCGATGAAGATGACTGCCGGGTCACCGAAACCGGCAAGGCTTTGCTGCAGGGTCAGGATGCCGGTGAAATAGAGCGAAAGCGCCGCGCCGACGCAAACGGCGATGACCGGAAGCCGATCCCACATGAAAAGGACAATGATGCCGATGATGATCGCGAAGACGATCTGGATTTCGGACATCGGCGCCTTTCCCGGATCGGTGCAGCCGGTCGCGCAGCGAAAACTGCCGACGATGACGGCTGCGCCATGATTGCCGTTCACAAAAGTCGTTCACGCCACAACACGATCTTAGTGCGGCGCTTCTGCCGCATCGTCAAGCGCCAAGACAGGGCACATCGCAAAATGCCCGGCTTGGAAGGGGCGGCGCAATCACCCACTTGTCAGAAACAAGTTTCGGTGATTACGTGCGGGAATGGGGATTGGCCGGGCATTGCGCCGGCCAGATCCAGGGCAAGATTGGGCCCGTGACTTTACCGTGCGCGTTCCGAAAGGCCAGTCCGGGCAATCTCCCGGATGACCGGAAGAAGAAAAGGGGGCGTCCATGGCAAAGCAACCTGCGAAACCGCAAACCACCGGTTTCCTTGCGACGATCGAACGGATCGGCAACAAGGTGCCGCACCCCGCCATCATCTTCTTCATGCTGATCGGGATCGTCATCGTCCTGTCGGTGATCTTCGCCGCGTTCGGCACATCCGTCGTTTACGAAAGCTATGACCCGGCCACCAGCAGCCAGGTCGAACGGACAGCCGCCGTGCGCAGCCTGCTGTCGGGCGACGGCATCCGTTTCATGTTCATGTCGCCGGTCAACAACTTCCTGGGCTTCGCCCCGGTCGGCGTGATCCTTGTCGCGATGATCGGCGTGGGCCTGGCCGAGGAATCGGGCCTGATCGCAACGCTTGTCCGCAAGATCGTGGCCGGTGCGCCCAAGTCGCTGTTCACCTTCATCATCGTGATGGTGGGGGTAATGTCCTCGATCGCGGCGGATGCGGGGTATCTGGTCCTTGTGCCGCTGGGGGCGGCGGCCTTTCACAGCATGGGACGCCACCCCCTTGCCGGGCTTGCGGCGGCGTTTTCGGGCGTGGCGGCGGTCTTTCTGGTCAATGTCTTCGTCACGCCCACCGACGCGATCCTGGTCGAGATCACGAACGAAGCCGTGCGCACGGTGAACCCGGCGCAGGAGATTACCATCGTCGGAAATCTCTATTTCATGATCGCCTCGTCCGTGCTGATGGCGATCGTCTGCACCATCCTGACCGACCGCTTCGTCGAGCCGCGCCTTGGCCCCTATACCGGCGGGGTCCCGGTCGAGGCGGCGCATGACATCACCGATGCCGAAAAGCGCGGCCTGCGCTACGCCGGTTTCGCGCTGCTGGGCTTTGTCCTTGTCATGACCGCGCTGACCGCACCGACCAACGCCATCCTGCGCAATCAGGAGACGGGCGGGATCCTGACTGGATCGCCGTTCATGAGTTCGCTGATCCTGATCATCAGCATCCTGTTCCTTGCGGTGGGCTATGCCTACGGGCGGGGCGCGGGAACAATCGCCAATGTCACCGCCGCGATCGGGCTGGTCGTCAAGACCTGGGGCAACCTTGCGGGGCTGATCTTCCTGCTGTTCGTGATCGCGCAGTTCATCGCCTTCTTCGACTTCACCAACCTTGCCACCGTGCTGGCTGTGGTGCTTGCCGATGTGCTGCAGACCGCGCCGATCGGCGGGGTGGGCTACATCATCCTCTTTGTCCTGCTTGTCCTGATCATCGACCTGATCCTGACCAGCGGCATCGCGAAATGGGCGATCCTTGCACCTGTCTTCGTGCCTGTCTTCATGCGGCTGGGCGGCGATCCCGACCTGGTGCTGGCCGCCTATCGGGTCGGCGACAGCCCGATGAACGTGATCACGCCGCTCAACGTCTATCTGGCTGTGATGGTGGGCTTCGCGCAGAAATACGTGAAGGATGCGGGGATCGGCACGATCGTCGCACTCATGCTGCCATACTCGATCGTCCTGAGCATCGCGTGGACGCTTCTGCTGGTGCTGTGGTTCGTGCTTGGACTGCCGCTGGGCCCGGCATAGGGCCGGACCCGTCTGCGGGACGAAGGGGACGGCGGTTGTCCTGACCGCCGGCCGACCCGGTCGAGCGGTTATGTCCCGGGACGAACGGCCTATCGCCCCTTTCGGGCGCTGTCGTCCGGCAGATGCCGGAAGACGCCCCAGGCGGACCAGATCAGGATGATGCCGAGGCCGATCTTGAGCGCCCGGGGCGGCACAAGGCCAAGGGCCAGCGCGCCAAGGATCGCGCCGACGACCGAACCTGCACCCAGCGGAAGGATCGTGCCGCGCCAGACCTCGCGCTCGCGCAGCACCGATCCGGGGCCGAAATGGCGCAGAAGGCCCACGGCGATGGTGGGCATGCCCACCAGCATCGACATCGAGCCGGCCACCTTCACATCCACCCCGAACAACAGGATGAAGGCCGGAATGATCAGCTCGCCTCCCGCAACGCCAAGGAGCGAGGAGACAAGTCCGATCACCACCCCGCAGATGGCGGCGACGAGCACGGTCTCGATCAGCCCTTCGCCGACCAGGCGTGTAGGCTCGGCCACGAAAAGCCCTTCGGCGACGAGGATCAGACCCAACGCCACCAGCAGGATCAGGATCAGACGGCCGAGAAGCCTGTCGGAGGCGCGGCGCAGCCAGCCTGCGCCGACCCAGGCGGCGGACATGGATCCGGCGAGCATCCCCAGCACCGCCGGCAGATGCGGCAAGATCTCGGCCAGCGGCACCGAGGCTGCGCGGAAGGGAAAGGCCGCGGCCAGCACGATGAAGCTTGCAACAAGGTTGACCGCTACCGCCTCGCGCGGAGAGAAGCGCAGCACACCCATCAGGGCAGGCAGCCGGAACTCGGCCCCGCCCAGCCCGATCAGCCCGCCCGCCGTGCCGACTGCCGCGCCGATGCCGAAGGATAGGGCAGGTTTGCGAACCCGGTTCACGGGATTGCCTCGGGGTGGTGGCCGCGGCCGACATCCTCGGGTGCGATGGCCACGGACTTCAGGATGGCGTGGCAGGTCTGGCCGGGTTCAAGGTCAAGGGCCGCCACGGCGCGCCGCGTGACGCGGGCGGTCAGGTATTGGTGATCGCCCAGGGCAAGCACGACCAGCGCGCCCGGCCCGTGGCCGGGGCGGATCTCGGTGATGGTGCCGCGCAATGTGTTGAGCGCGGAAAGACCGACGGGTGCCGCGCGCGACAGGATCACCTCATGCGCTGCGATCCGCACCCGGGTCGTGCTGCCCGGCGCCGCCGCGACACGGGGCAACAACAGCGCGCCCGCCACCGTGCTCAGTTCGCTCAGCCCGTCGTCGTGATGCGCGACCACCCTTGCCCGAAGGACCGAACCGATGTCGCGCGCGTCCATGGCGTCTGCGTCGCCCAGCACCTGCGCGGGCGGGCCGACCGCCACCACGCGGCCCCGGCGCAATGCGATCACGGTCGTCGCCAGCCGCGCCACTTCGGCGGGGGAGTGGCTGACATACAGGATCGGCACCGAAACCTCGTCGCGCAGGCGCTCGAAATAGGGCAGGATCTCGGCCTTGCGCGCCTGGTCCAGCGCTGCCAGCGGCTCATCGGCAAGGATAAGCCTGGGTGCCGCCAGAAAGGCGCGGCCGATCGCGACCCGTTGCTTCTCGCCCCCGGACAAAGCGCCGGGGCGGCGGGTCAGCAGGTGCCCGATCCCCAGCATGTCCACGATGCGATCCAGGCTCTCGGGCGCGGCGTCGCGGGGCGCGAAGCGGCGGCCGTAAAGCAGGTTCTGACGCACCGTCATATGCGGAAACAGCCGCCCTTCCTGAAAGATATAGCCGATGCGGCGACGATGCGGTGGCAGCCAATGCCGGGCTGCGGTGTCGAGCAGCACCCATCCGTCCGCCGCGATCCGCCCCGCGTCGGGGCGCAGAAGGCCCGCAACGGCGTTGATGAGCGTGGTCTTGCCCGAACCGGACGGCCCGAACAGGACTGTCACGCCTGGTGGCACGGCGACATCGACCTCGAGCGCGAAGTCCGCGAAGCTGTGGCTGACCGAAAGCTCCAGCGTCATGTTCCCGCCACCACCCTGGCGACCCGGCGGGCAATCACCTCCGACAGGATCAGCGCCGCGGTCGCAATGACGATCGCGATGATGACCAGCCTGCTTGCCGCTTCCTGGCCACCGGGCACCTGCAGGAAGGCGTGGATGGCCGAGGGGATGGTCTGGGTCTGGCCGGGGATGTTCGACACGAAGGTGATCGTCGCGCCGAATTCCCCGATGGCCTTTGCGAAGGCCAGGATCGCGCCTGCGATGACACCGGGCAGGATCAGCGGCAGCGTGACCGTAAGGAACACCCAGGGCTTCGACGCGCCCAGCGTGCTCGCCGCCTCTTCGATCTTGGGGTCCACGGCCTCGACCGCCAGCCGGATCGCGCGCACCATCAGCGGAAAGGCCATCACCGCGGCCGCCACCGCAGCACCGGTCCAGCGGAATGACAGGACGATGCCGAACCAGTCGTCCAGAACCTGCCCCACATATCCCCGCCGGCCCAGCACCACCAGCAGCAGATAGCCCGTGACCACCGGGGGAAGGATCAGCGGCAGATGCACGACGGCGTTCAACAGCTGCTTTCCCGGAAACGTCCACCGCGCCAGCGCGTAAGCCGCAAGGATGCCCGGCGGCAGGCTGGCCAGCGTCGCCCAGAGCGAGACGCGGATCGACAGCCGCACCGCTGCCCATTCGGCCGGGCCCAGCCAGTTCGCCCAGTCACTTCCCATCGGATTGCGCGCCCCGTATCACTCGTGGATGCTGAAACCGAACTCACGCCAGATGGCGCGGGCGGTGTCCGAGGTCAGGAAGTCAAGGAAACCCACCGCGACCGGGCTGTCGCTCTGCGCGGTGACGGCGGCTGGATAGACGATCGGGTCATGGCTGCCTTCGGGAAAGGTGCCGATGACGGTGACGTTGTCCTCGACCACCGCGTCGGTGGCATAGACGATGCCCAGCGGCGCCTCGCCTTGCGCGACGAAGGCCAGCGCGGCGCGCACGTTGTCGGACTGCGCAACCAGCGGCTCCACGTCGCTCCAGAGCCCAAGCGACGTCAGCGACGCCTTGCCGTAGATCCCGGCGGGCACCGCCTCGACCAGCGCCATCGACAGCCGGCCACCATCAAGAAGCCCCGGCAGGTCAAGGCCCGCGTCGATGATCACGGGCGAACCGTCCCGGCCGTGGGCGATCAGCACAAGCGTATTGCCCAGAATGTCGCGGCGGGTGCCCTCGGTCAGGTCGCCCGATGCCTCGATGGTGTCCATCCACGCGACGCTGGACGAGATGAAGATGTCGGCGGGGGCGCCTTCCATGATCTGGCGCGCAAGTGCCGAAGACCCGGCGTAGGACATCACAACGGGATGCCCCGTCTCGGCGGTCCAGGCCGCGGCCACCTGGTCGAGTGCACCGGTCAGGCTGGCCGCGGCGAAGACAAGCAGATCATCGGCTGCCGCCCGCAGCGGTGCCCCAACCGGAACCATCGAAGCAAGCAGCGCAAGGACGACCCGGCGGGCCAGTGAGCATGACGACATTCAAGCCTCGGGGATGATATGTTTGACGGAACATATCGCAAGGTGCCAAGCCCGCTGGCAAGCGTTATCTTTCCTCGGGAATATCCTTGAGGCGGGATCGAAGCGCGTCGAGCCGGGCCGCCCCCGCCATGGCCGCGTCGTGCTCGAGCGCGCGATAGAGATCAAGCACCTCGCGCCCGGCTTGCGTCAGCACGGCCCCGCCGCCGCCGGGACCGCCGCGCGTGCTTTCGACAAGGGGATCGCGGAACATCGCGTTCAGCGTGCCCACCAGCTCCCACGCGCGCTTGTAGCTCATTCCCATTTCGCGTCCCGCAGCGGCGATCGAGCCGCAGCGGTCGATCCGGTCGAGCAGTTCTGCCTTGCCGGGGCCGATCATCCCGATCTCGCCGAAGAGGATCCGGATGCGCAGGCAGGGGCGTTTCGCGTCTTCGTTCATGATGTCTTGTACGGACCCCGACCCGCAACGTGCAAGCCGATCGGTCTTGCGAACCGACCTCGATGCCGCGGGCGCAGTTGGGGCCCGGGGTCGGCAGTGGCGGTTGCGCGCCATCGCCGGCGACCGCGCCCGGCGGGGCCGGTCTGCCGGGCGGAACGGGTGAAGGGCGCTCGTCAGGGGGAAGGCAGGCTAGACCCGTTCCGCCTCCTGCCGCGTGGTGCGGATGTTGGCCAGCGCGTCGAGTTCGTATTTCAGACGGCTTCCAGCCATCGAGATCGTGGTCGAGCGCACGGGATAGGGCTTGCTGAAATACTCGGGATAGATCCGGTTGTGTTCGGCCCCGTCGGCCGGATCGGCCAGATAGCAGCGCACGCTGAAGACATGGTCAAGGCTTAGCCCCGCCGCCTCGAGGATGGCGCGCAGGTTCTCGATCGAGCGGCGCATCTCTTCCTCGAAGGTGCCGGTGATGATGTGGCCATCCTCGCGGTCGACCGAGGCCTGACCGGAGATGTGCAGCACATCGCCCACGACGATGCCGGGGCTGAAGGGCAGGTCCGAGCGGGCACCGCCGGTGATGATCTTCATCTTGGTCGTTCCTTATCTCAGGGAAGATTGTCCCATGTCAGTTGCTTGGCAAGGATCCCGCCATCGACGAAGAGCATCTGCCCCGTCACATAGCGCGCGGCGGGCGAGGCGAGGAAGACCGCCACCTCGCCCAGATCCTCGGGCACGCTGATCCGGCCCAGCGGGATCTGCCGGACCAGCCGCTCGCGCACGCCGTCGCGGCCGAGCATGGCTTGCGTCAACGGCGTCTCGACGATGCCCGGGCCGATACCGTTGACCCGGATGCCCCGCCCGCCCAGCGACACCGCCAGCGAGCGCACCATCATCAGGACCGCGCCCTTGGACGTGTCATAGGCCACGCTGTTGTCCTCGGCAGCCATCGAATTGGTCGATCCGGTGCAGACGATGCTGGCGCCCTCCTGCCCGTCCTCGACCTGCGCGGCAAAGGCCTGGGCCGCGAAGAGATAGCCCTTGATGTTGAGGTCGAAGGTGCGGTTCACCTGTTCCTCGGTCAGCTCGGCAAAGACGGGGTCGCAATGGGTGCCCGCGTTGCAGACCAGCGTATCGAGCCGCCCCACCCGATCACGCGCCCCGGCGATCAGGGCCTGCGTGCCAGCCACGGTCGAGAGATCGGCCTGCACGAAATGGCATTCGCCCAGTGCCTGAAGGGCGGCCAGCGCGCCCCGGTCATCGGCCTCGTGCGAATTGATGACGACCCGCGCGCCCGCCCGGACAAAGGCCTTGGCGATGGCAAGGCCGATCCCTTGCGTCGATCCCGTGATGCAGACCGCCTTGCCCTTCATGCCGCATTCCCTCCCTGCGCCGTCACCTGCCTGATCCTGGCGCCCGCAGGTTGGCAGTCCGAATGGGGCCGGGCAAGTGCGGCCGGCCCCTGTCGGCCCGTGCCGTTGTCACAGGATGCCGTGGCGGGCAAAGACCTCGACAAGGCTTGCGCCGGCGCGAAGCTCGTCTCGGACGCGGTTTTCCGAACGGACCTTGTTCAGCGCGCCCGAGACGGCGGCCTCGATCCGGTCGGCGGGCACGAAGACGATCCCGTCCAGATCGGCGATGACCAGATCCCCCGAATTCACCCGCACCCCGCCGATGACGCAGGGCATGTCCATCCACATCATCTTGCCGCGGTATTTGGTGTCGACCGGATTGCGTCCGCCGCTGAACACCGGATAGCCCATCGCCCGGATCATCGCCACGTCGCGCACCGATCCGTCGGTGATGCAGCCCGCGCTTTGCAGATATTGCGCACGGGTCGACAGAAGCTCGCCCCAGGGCGCGATGCCCAGATTGCCGTTGCACGAGATCACCGGAACCTCGCCGGGGGCCAGATCGTCGATCAGGCGGATCTCGTGTTCGTAGACATTCACCGTGTCGTCGTCGTGATAGATCGGCATGTAAAGGCCCGTCCGGGCAAAGCCGCAGATCTTCATGCCTTCGGCGATCGGCTGCAGGCCGGGGGCCACGACCTGATCGTGCAGGCCCATCGCATCGAGCGTGTCCGACACGACCGCGGAATAGAGTTCGGCTCTGCAGGTTTCGAGCAGCGCAAGACGATCTTGCATGAAAGGGTCCTCGTTGGTTGGTTGCGCGACCGGTCCGGTCGGGAACGGTCCGGTCGAAAGCAGGCGGGCGAAAGCCGGTGCATGGGGGGATTGCGCTACGGTTGGGTCAACCTGTCAATTGCCATTTCCTTTCGGCATCCGCACAAGGCCACCCGGTATTCTGCATCGTGGAACAAAGATACCATTTGGCGCGATCCGAACCTAGGGTCCCCGGCTTCGCGGTGTCAACGGGATTCTGGCCTGACGTCTCGCCATACGGAAGTTGTGTTTCGCATGAAGGAACGTTAGCCTGCGCTCCGACACGTCCCCGGACCGGGGCCGACAGGACAGGACGGGAGGGCACGGGCCATGCGCGTAATGCTGATCGGAATCTTTCACGAAACCCATTGCTTCGTGCCCTCGCGCACCGACATCGCCGATTTCCGCATCAGCCGCGGGGCCGATGTCCTGACGATGCGGGGGAACGGGTCACAGATCGACGGCTTCCTCGAGGTGGCCGAGCGGGAAGGCTGGGACGTGGTCCCGATCTGCACCTGGGCGGCCACGCCGTCGGGTATCGTGACGGATGCGGCGATGGAGGCCTTCTGGGCCGAGGCGCTGCCGGGCGCGCGGGCGGCGGCGGGGCAGGGGGTGGATGCGGTCTTCCTGTCGCTGCACGGGGCGATGGTCAGCGAAAGCCTGACAGATGTCGAGGGTGAGCTTCTGTCCCGCCTGCGCGCCATTCCGGATCTGGCCGAGGTGCCGATCTTCGGCGTCTTCGACCTGCATGCCAATCTGACGGCGCGGATGACGGATCTGGCGCAGGGCCTGCTGTGCTACCGCGAGAATCCGCATGTCGACGCGCGCGACACGGCGATGCGCGCGGCCGAACTCATGGGGCGCTGCCTGTCGCATGGCCTGCGGCCCCGGATGATCCGGCGCAGCCCGCCGCTGATCTGGCCGCCCACGGGAACCGGCACCGCCGACAGCCCGATGCGCGATCTCGAGGCGCTGGCCCGGCAGATCGAGGCCGAGGACCCCGAGATCCTTGCCGTGAACGTGGTCGCCGGTTTCTCATTCGCCGATGTGGCCGAGGCGGGGGTGGCCTTCAGCGTCGTCACCACCGGGCCGGAGGCGGCGGCCGAGGCCGCGCTCGACCGGCTCGAGGCACTGGCGATGGCGTTGAAGGACAGGGGCCTGCCCGAGGAATGGCCGGTCGAAGAGGCGCTTGACCAGATCGATTGCCTTGACGGACTTCGTGGCCCCGCCCTTCTGGTCGAGCCCTCCGAGAATATCGGTGCGGGCGCGCCCGGCAACGGGACGGGGGTCCTGCGCGCGCTGGTGGCGCGGGGCGCGCGCAATGCCGGCGTGATCCTGAACGATCCCGAGGCGGTGGCGGCGCTCTCGGGCCTTGCCCCCGGGGCGAGTGTCACGCTCGAGGTCGGTGGCAAGGACAATCCCTTCGACCCCGGACCCCTGACGCTCGACCTTGAGCTTGTATCGCTCAGCGACGGGTTCTTCGATCTCGAGGATATCAACAGCCATCTGGCCGCCTCGGCCGGGCGGCATATCGCCATGGGCCCCTGCGCCGTGGTCCGCCATGGTGGTGAGGGCGGTATCGTGATCCTGCTCACCTCGCGCCGGACGCCGCCGATGGATCTGGCCCAGTGGCGCAGCAACGGGATCAACCCCGAAGAGCTTGCCATCATCGGCGTCAAGGCCGCCGTCGCCCATCGCCGCGCCTATGAGCCGATCATGGGCGCGACCTTCACCGTGGCCACCCCCGGCGCCTGCACCAGCGATCCGCGGCAACTGCCCTATACCCGGCTGCGCCGCCCCGTCTTTCCGCTGGACGACCTGTCCTGACGGGCGGGCCGGGCCGATGGATTTGCGAAAGCTTCGGGACATGATACCCCTAGGGTCGGCCCATGGCGGATATGCGGGCCGGCAGGCGAAAGGCAGGCAATGACGCTTCCCGAAGATCAGGACATCGCGCTTGCGGCGCTTTCCGACAGTGACGGCACGGATGACGCCACCGCCCCCGGGCGCGAGGCCGCGCCGATCGGCGTTCTGGTCAAGGCCTTCCGCGTGCTCGAGACGATGGCCGACATGGGCGAACCCGCCCCCCTGCGCGATATCGCCCGTGCGACCGACCTGCCCAAGGGCACGCTCTTCCGGGTGCTGCAGACGCTGTGCACCCTTGGCTACATCAGCCAGATCGAGAAAAGCGGCTTCTACCACCTGACGACCAAGGTCACCTATCTGGGTCGCAATGCCCGGCAGGAAGACATCAAGATGCTGGTCCTGCCGCATATGAAGGCGCTGCACCAGCAGTTCAACGAGACGATCAACCTTGGCGTCCTTGAAGGCACCTTCGTCTATTACATTGCCGTGCTTGAAGCGCGCCGCGCCCTGTCGTGGCGGGTGCCGGCCGGCACGCGCGACCAGTTCTACTGCACCGCACTTGGCCGGGCCATCGTGGCCTTCCTCAGCCCCGCTCAGCGCGAGGCGCTGGTCGCGCATACCACGCTGAAATCCCGCACCGCCCATACGGTGATGTCGCGACAGGAGTTGGAGGCGATCCTCGACAAGACCGCCCGCACCGGCACCGCCTTCGACATCGAGGAAAACGACGACGGCGTCGTCTGCATCGGCGCCCCGGTCTTTCTCGATGACCGGGTGGTGGCAAGCATCAGCGTCTCGATCCCCTCGAGCCGGTTTACGCCGGCCCTTGGTGAAGAGGTGCAGCAGGCCTTTCGCGACCTCGACCTGCGTTTTCGGACCAACCGCCCGACCCCGGCCGAGGATTAGACAAGGACCCTGCGCCCCGCCCCTCCCGCCCCATTCCGGCAGGGCGGGCAGGGGTGCCGGTTCGCCGATTGCCTGCAAAACGTTCCACCAAACGAAATTGCCATCTCGTAATGCAGAATGTTCTTGATTCTGCGATGCGACTTCGTAAGGTCTGCTCACCGCAACGGGGAGATGGCACCATGGGACTTCTTGAAACCGATCGTCGCAAGGTATTGCTGGGTCTGGGGATGACGGCCCTTGCCGGCGGATGGGCAGGCAGCGCCCGCTGGGCACAGGCGCAAAGCAGCGACCCGATCAAGCTTCTTCTCGGCTCGCATATGGATTACCTGCAGGCCCTTGCCCCCGCCTATGCCGAAGCCTTCGGCCCCACGCCCGAGGTCGAGCTGATCACCACCCCCGACCTGCCGGTCAAGCTGAACTCGACCATGATCGCACGTCGCAGCCCCGGGGATGCGGTCTTCGTCACCGCCGCCCTGATCGCGGGCCTCGCCGAAAAGGGCTGGCTGACCGATCTGACCGACTTGGTCAACGACACGCTTCTGCCCAACGGGCTTATCCCCAACAGCCTGACCGCCGCGCGCTTTGACGGCAAGATGTATGGCGTCCCCGTCACCATCGGCGCGCCGATCATGCACTGGAACAAGAACCTGCTGTCGGCGGCGGGGCTTGACCCCGAAGCGCCCGCAGGCTGGCACGGCGTGCCCGGCAGCTTCGAGACGATGCTCGAATTCGCGCTGGCGGTGAACGATCCCGACAACAATGTCTATGGCATCACCGACAACTGGGGCGGCATCGGCAGCGGCTTCACCTTCGGCTGGCTGCTGCAGGCCGCTGGTGGCAGCTTCCTGGACGAGGGCCTTGATCCCGTCATGAACAGCGAGGCCGGGGTCGAAGCGCTGACCCGCATGGTCGAGATGCTGCATGTCCACCGGGTGATCGATCCGGCCGCCGTGACCTATACCTGGGTGTTCGACGCATCGCCCGCCTATCTGTCGGGGCAGCGGGGCTTCTTCTTCACCTGGCCCTTCATCGCGGGCATCGCCAACGGCAGTCCGGATTCCGCGCTCCAAGGCATGTCGGGCTTTGCGCCCAACCCGGCGCTGCTGACCTCGGCCTCGGTCGACGGGTCGGAATTCCTTGCCATCCCGACCTTCGCCGAAAACCCCGAGGGCGGGCGGCAGTTCATCGAGATGGCGACATCGCTGCAGAACCAGATCGTGCAGGGCTCGACCTCGCCCTGGGCGCCCTCGGTCGATGCCGCCTTCGCCGATCCCGCCGTGGCCGAGAACCTGCCCTTCGGCGAGGTGATCCGCCAGTCCTATCAATATCCGGTCGATGGCGGCTATTCGACCGACCGGGAACGCTGGCTCGAGATCCTGTGCAACCAGATCTCGCGCGCGCTGGCGCAGGACGTGACGCCGAAAGAGGCGCTGGACGAAGCTGTCGCCCAGATACATGCAAGCCGTGCCTGACAGCCCGGCCATCGGCGGGCAGGACGAGTGGACACGCGCTCCCGGCACCTTGCGGCGCCGGGAGACTGCCTTTTCACTGTCGCTGGTCGCACCGGCGCTGATCCTAGTGGCGGGGATCTATCTCTATCCGGCCGTCTATACGCTGATCCTGTCCTTCGCCCGGTTCGACATGGCCGCGCTCGAGATCGGGCGCTGGGTCGGGCTGGGCAATTACAAGGCGCTGTTCGCCAATGCCGCCTTCGTGGATGCGATCTGGCGGACGATCTATTTCGGCCTTCTGATCGCGGTCGGGGCCACGGTGTCGGGGTTTCTCATCGCGCTTCTCCTGAACGAGGAGTTCTACGGGCGCACGCTTCTGCGCGTCGTCGTGGTCCTGCCATGGGCGGTGCCGCCGGTCGTGGCGGGGGTGCTTTGGGGGCAGATGTTCCATGCCGATGTGGGCTTCGTGAACGCGCTCCTGTTCCGGATCGGGCTGATCGAGAATTATCGCATCTGGTTCGGTGACGGGCGGACCGCGCTGCATATCATCGCGCTGGCCGAGGTGTGGAAGGCCATCCCCTTCATGGTCCTGTTCATGCTGGCCGGCCTGCAAAGCCTGCCCCCGCAACTGCACGAGGCGGCGGCAGTGGATGGCGCAACCGCATGGCAGCGGTTCCGGCATATCGTCTTTCCGCTGATGCTGCCGATCATCATCCCGCTGATGCTGATCCAGTTCGTCTGGGCGATGAAGGCCTTCGACACGATCTTTGTCCTGACGCGGGGCGGGCCTGCCGGGCAGACGACGACGCTGAACTATTTCGTCTATGTCGAGGGGTTCCAGTCCTTCGACATGGGCCGCGCCTCGGCCGCCGCCTATTCGCTTCTGGTGGTCACGCTGGGCGTTGTCCTCATGGTCACCGTCCTGCGCCGCTACGCCGCGCTGCGAAAGGCCACGGCATGACCGGATCGCGCAGGCAGAGGGTCGCAAAGGCCGTGTTCCTGCATGCGGCGGCGCTTGTCGTCGTCTTCCTCATGGCATTCCCGCTTTACGGCCTGCTCCTGACCAGCCTGCAGCCGGAATCGGTGATCCGCTCGCGCGAACTGTCCATCATCCCGCAAACCCTCTACTTCGAACATTTCCGCGCCGTCCTGGCCGAAGGGCATATCGTGCCGCTGCGGCGGGCACTGGTGAACAGCACCACCGTTTCGGCGCTGACGGCGGTTCTGTGCCTGCTGGTGGGCCTGCCCGCCGCCTATGCGCTGTCGCGGCTGCGGGTGCCGGGGCGGAACGTGATCCTTGGCGCGCTGGTGTCGGTCTATTTCCTGCCTACGACGATCTTCCTGATCCCGATGTTTGTCCTGCTGGTGCGATGGGGGATCGACGACACGGTCTTCAGTCTTGTCCTTGCCTATACTGGCTTCATCCTGCCCTTCGTGATCTGGATCCTGAAGACCTTCATCGACCGCCTTCCCCTGCAGATCGAGGAAGCGGCCCGGATCGACGGCTGCAGCCACTGGCAGGTGATGATCCGGATCGTGCTGCCGATGGCGCGGCCGGGGGTGCTGGCGGCTTTTGTCTTTGCCTTCATCCTGTCCTGGGTCGAGTTCCTGACGCCGCTGATCTTCACCTCGAGCCTGAGGATGACGACGGTGGCGCTGGGCATGTTCCGAAGCACGATCGACATTCAGGTGGGCCAGCAGGCCGCCGCTGCCGTCCTGACGCTGTTGCCGGTGGCGCTGCTGATGCTGGTCTGCCAGCGGTTGATCACACAGGTCCTGATGTCCGGCGCGGACAAATGACGACGAAAGGGGGCAAGATGCGGATTGCAGTCATTGGCACGGGTCTGATCGGGGCGCTGCATGCGCGCATCCTTGCGCGGCACGGCGCCTGCACGCTGGTCGCCCTCTGCGACATCGACGCGGACCGTGCGGCGGCGCTGGCGGCGGAACTGGGCTGCCGAGCTTACGGTGATGCCGCGGCCCTGTTCGAGGCGGAAGAGCTGGACGCCGTCACCGTCGCCACGCCCGAGGCGCATCGCCATGACCCGGCGGTTCTGGCCGCGCGACGGGGCCTGAAGATGCTGCTGGAAAAGCCGCTGGGCCGGACCCTTGCCGATGTGGACCGGCTGGTTGCCGATCTGTCGGACCTCGGCGCCGACCCGGCCGTCAACTTCATCCTGCATGGCGATCCTCGTTTCGCGCGGATGAAGGAGATCGTCGCCGCAGGTGGCGTTGGCCGGACCGTCAGCACATTCGCCCGCCGTCGCGGCACGCGGCTGGGGATCGAGAAATACGCGCCCTGGACGGATCTTCTGTCCTCGACCCTGATCCACGATATCGAGATGGCCCTGTCGGTCAATGCCGCCCCCGCCGAGCGCGTCTATGCCGAGGCGGTCGTGCGCGCCTGCGCGCCCTATGGATCGCATGATGCGGTGGTGGCGACCTTGCGTTTCGCGGATGGGGCGGTGGCGCTGTTCGAAACCTCATGGGTCCTGCCCCCGACCCAGCCCGAACCGCTGGACCCCGCCTTTCACCTGATCGGGGATGGCGGATCGGTGGTGATCGAAGGGTCGTCGATGGGGATCAAGGTCGTCTCGGAGACCGGCTACAGCCAGCCCGACATGGCCCATTGGCCCATCTTCGACGATGGTGTGGGCGGTGCGCTGGCCCGCTCGCTCGATGCCTTCGTCACGCGCAGCCTTGCCGGGCAGCCGCCGCTTGTGGGGCTTGGCGCCGCCCGCCGGGCCGAGGCGGTGGTCGCCGCGATGAAGCACTCGATCGCCGAAGGCCGCCCGGTGGCATTGGCCGAGATGGACGGGGGGGACGCGTGATGGGAACGGTGCGTCTGGGCGAACTCAGCTGGCCCGAGGTGCGCGATCTGGTCGCCCGCGATCCGGTGGGCGTGATCCCAGTGGGTGCCTTCGAACAGCACGGGCCGCATCTGCCGCTGATGGTCGATGCCCATCTGTGCGAAACCGTGGCGCTCGCCGCCGCCGCACAGGCCGCCGACCGGGGCACGGCGGTTGCCGTCACCCCCGTGGTCTGGACCGGCTATTCGCCGCATCACCGCGATTTTCCGGGCACGGTCACGCTGGACGACAAGGTGTTTTCGGCCCTTGTCGGGCAGGTCGCGCAAAGCCTTTGGGCGACCGGGTTACGGCGTATCCTGATCCTGAACGGGCATGGCGGCAATGCGCATCTTCTGCGCAACCTGACCCAGACCCTGCATTACGACCACGGCCTGCGCGTCCATGCCGCAAGCTATTGGGATTTCGCGCTGCCCTTCCTGGCCGAATGGCGCAAATCCCCCATCGGCGGCATCAACCACGCCTGCGAGATGGAAACCGCCCTGATGGCCGCGACCCGGCCCGATCTGGTCCGGATGGAGCTTGCCGCCGACCATTACCTTGACCGCCCGCGCTGGTTCGGGGCCGATCTTCTGTCGGGCGGGCCGGTGACGGGGGCGGCGTCATTCGCCGAACTCAGCCCCGTCGGCGTGATCGGCGCGCCGACGCTTGCCACGCCCGAACGCGGGGCCGAGCTGATCGAGGCGATGACCAATGCTGTTGCCGAGTTCCTTGTCGCCCTTGCCGCCATGCCCGCCCCCGCCTCGCCCGATGCACAGGAGACGCCGCAATGACCCAGACACCCCCCCTTGGCCTTTATGCCTACCCTTGGGACGTGATCGACGAAGGCGCATCCGCCGTGCTGGACGCGGTGGAACGCGCGGGGCTGAATGCGCTTTACATCACCACTTGGTATCATTCGGGGATGTTCTTCCTGCCGCACAACCCGGTGCGGCGGACCTACTTCCCCCAACCCGGCGCGCTGTACTTCACGCCGGGCGACTGGCACGCGGGCCATCCCCTGCCGCCCCCCGTCAGCCCGCTTTGCGATGACTGGACGGGCTTCTGGGCGGATCTGTCGAAACAGGCCCGCGCGCGGGGGATCGCACTTTGCGCATGGATGCCCGTCCTGCACAATTCGGGGCTGGGCAATGCATACCCGGATGTCGCGGTGGAAAACCCCTGGGGCGACCGGATCACCCATACGCTTTGCCCGTCGCAGGACAAAGTGCGCGATCTGGTGCTGCGGGTCGTGGGCGATGTGGCGGGGATGGGTGTGTTCGACCGTATCCTGCTGGAATCCATCGAGTACCTTGGTCTGCGCCACGGCCACCATCACGAGGTGATCGGGGTGCCGCTGGATGCGGATGTGGATTTCCTGACCTCGCTCTGCTTCTGCCCTGCCTGCCTTGCCCGCGCCGGGGCCGAGGGGATCGACGGTGCCGCCTTGCGCGACTGGGTGCGCCGCACCGTCGATGCCGCGCTGACCGGCGCCCCGCGCAAGGCGCTGGACTGGGCGGGGCTGATGGCCGGTGCCGACGGGGCGCTTGGCAAATGGCTTGACCTGCGCCGCCGTACCGTTTCCGGGCTGGTGGTGGAGACGGCGGCGGCGATCCGCGCGGCCGATCCCGCGATTACCGTCGCCGCGCTGGATTTCGGCCCGCTTTATGCGCTCGGGGCGCAGGGGCGCTCATGGCAGAACGGCAACGACCTTGACCTGATCATCCCGGCGGTGGACGAGCTGCACCCGACCTTCTACTTCACCGACCCCGATCTTCTGGCCGCGCGGGTGGCCGAATACGACCGGCTGATCGGCGGGGACTGCCGCCTTGTCCCCGCGATCCGCGCCATCCTGCCCCAGACCGACAGCCCCGCAGGCCTTGCCGGGCAACTGGCCGCGGCCTCCGGTCTCGCCTCGGGCTTTACCTTCTACAACTACAGCTTCATGGCGCTGCCGACGCTGGACTGGATCCGCGACGGCTTGGCCGCCCATCCCCCCGAAAGGACAGAGGCATGAGCGCCAAACCATCGGTCGAGGTCATCATCCACCCCGTCTGCCTGCGGTTCCGGCTGGATCATGACGAGCTGGTCTATTTCTTCTCGGCCCATCCCGACCAGCAGCTTGACCGGATGGAGCAGATGCTGGGCATCGCCCCCGGCGATGCGCCGATCTTCCGCACCAACCTCGGCTTCCTGCCCGTCGCCTCGACCGTGCTGATCCGGGGCGAGCGGACGCTTCTGGTCGATCCCGGCAACCACCATATCGGCAGCTATTCCATCCTGTGGCATGCGCTGCAGGGGCGGGGCCTTGGCTATGACGATATCGACGCCGTCGTCCTGACGCATGGCCATTCCGACCATGCCGCTGCCGTCCTGCAACTGCAGGGCAAGCCCTGGATCCTTGGCAAGGGCGAACTGGACGAGATGGCCGCCATCGAAGGCGCCCCGATCATCGCCGCCAAGCGCCAGATGATGGGCCCCCTGACCGAGATCGACAGCCCGACCGAGATCATGGCGGGCGTGACCGCGCTGCCCACGCCGGGCCATACGCAGGGGCATATCTCGCTGATCGTGGACAGCGACGAGGGCCGGGTGCTGATCGCGGGCGATCAGACGATGACGCGCAGCGAATATGTCGAGAGGCAGTTTTCGCACTGGTACGGGCCTGCGGTGCTGGACCAGCTCAACCGCTCGCTCGACCTTGTGCAGGGCTACCGGCCCGATCTGGTCATCCCCGGCCACGACCGCCCCTTCCGGCCCTGAGGAGGCGTCATGGCCAGTGTCGAACTTCAGCAGGTCTCCAAGCGCTACGGGCCTGTCCATGTGATCCGCGACCTCGACCTTGCGGTCGAGAAGGGGGAATTCGTGGCCCTTGTCGGCCCCTCGGGCTGCGGCAAGTCCACGCTCTTGCGGATGATCGCGGGGCTTGAGGATATCAGCGGCGGCGATATCCGGATCGCGGGGCGCGTGGTCAACGAACTTAGCCCGCGCGAACGCAACATCGCGATGGTGTTCCAGAACTACGCGCTCTACCCGCACATGAGCGTGCGCGGGAACATGGGTTTCTCGCTCATGCTGCGCAAACAGCCCGCGCCCGCGATTTCCGCCGAGGTCGAGAAGGCGGCGAATATCCTTGGCCTCGGCAAGCTTCTCGACCGTTTGCCGGGGCAGCTTTCAGGCGGCCAGCGGCAGCGCGTCGCCATGGGCCGGGCCATCGTGCGCAATACCGAGGTCTATCTGTTCGACGAGCCGCTCTCGAACCTCGATGCGCAGCTTCGCGTGCAGATGCGCTCCGAGATCAAGGCCCTGCACCGCACGCTGGGCAATACGATGATCTATGTCACCCATGATCAGGTCGAAGCGATGACCATGGCCGACCGGATCGTCGTGCTGCGTGAGGGCGTGATCGAACAGGCGGGCGCGCCACTGGACCTGTACGACCGGCCCGCGAATGTCTTTGTCGCAGGTTTCATCGGATCGCCCGGGATCAACCTGATCGAGGGGCGTATCGCGGCCGCAGCCGGGGGCAGCGAGATCACGCTTCCGGATGGCGTCGCGCTGGACCTGCCCGAGGGCCTGCCCCGTCTGCCGGAGGGGACCGAGGTCATCTGCGGTATCCGCCCCGAGTCTGTCGCGATCGGCGCGGATGGGACCGAGGCCGAAATCCATTTGATCGAGCCCACTGGCAGCGACACGCAGGTCCATTTGCGCATCGGCCGGACTGCTCTCCTGGCCCTGTGCCGCGAGCGTCTGACCGTCGGCGAAGGGGCCCGGGTCCACCTGCGGATCCGGCCCGGCGGGGTGCATCTGTTCGACAAGTCCACGGGCAGACGCATCGACTGAGCGCGCCGCCGCCGCCCGATTGCAGACAGTCGCAAAGGCGCGCCGGATCGGGGTCGTGACGTGGTTGACCCTGACCGGACCGGGGCGTGGACACTGCGGCTTCAACCGTTCCACTCGGCGCGTCGCCAGCTGCTGGGCGATTGCCCCACCACGCGCTTGAAATCGCGGCTGAAGTGATAGACGTCGCAAAAGCCGCAATGATCGGCGACCTGCTGAAGCGTCAGCGACCGATCCTGCATCAGACGCTGCGCGCGGACAAGACGCTGGTTGCGCAGGAAGGCCCTTGGCGTCGTGCCCAGATGGTTCTGGAACAGCCGGCGCAGTTGCGAGGGGCTGACACTTGCGATGCGGACCATGTCGGCTGATGTCCAGGGATCCTGCGGACGTTCGATCAGGCCATTGACCAGCCTGTCCAACGACGCCGGCAAGACACTGCGCGTTCCGGGATTGCCCGGACCGATCAGCAGTTCGAGAAACCGGGCAAGGGCCGCGTGCAGGCGAAGGTCGGCATCCGTCGTCGGGGTGTCGAGGATGCCGAACAGGTCCTGAAACCAGGCAAGCGCCCGGGTTCCGTCTGCCAGCGTCACCCGCGGACGCCCCTGCCCGAACAGCCGCCGCCGCAAAAGCGGCAGGTCGGGGGCCTGCATCCGGAACCACATCAGCGACCACGGGTCCTGCCGGTCGGCGGTGTGGCCATGCGGCACGTCCCCCGCGATCCAGGCGATCTGGCCGGGGGCAAGGCGAAAGCTCTGATCGGCGATCTGCACCTCGCCCTGACCCGACATGCAATAAAGGATGTCGTCGCCGGGGCAACTGGTCCGCGAAACGCTTCCGCCCGGTGTCGCATCCTGCCAGCCCGCGCGCAGCACAGTCATCAGTGCATGCCGCGTCGCGGCATCGGGCAGGTGATACAGGCTGATCCGAAGCCGGGTAATGTGGGGGGGCATGGTCATGCGCGTTTCATGCAAAACTTTCGGCATCGCGTCCATTCAGATCGGCACGCACTGCGACATAATGGCACGCAACGCCGGTGCCGGAGAAGCGCGCCGGGCCAGGAGGAGGACGACATGCTCGCACCGACGAGACAGGAAGCACGCGCCTATGAGGCGGATGGGTTTTTCGTGCGCAAGGGCCTGCTGAGCGAGGCCGAGGTCACGAATTTCCGCGACGCCGCGCGTCGCCAGCTTGAAGAGGAAAGCCGCACCGGATCGGTCATGCAGAAGGGCGACAGCGCCGGCAACACCACGCTTCTGAAGATGTGGACCCATGCCGGAGACGACCGCTACGGCCTTCTGGCGCGGGACGAGCGGCTTGTGCGCATGTCCGAGGCGCTGATCGGCGACGAGGTCTATCTCTACAGCCACAAGATGACCATGAAGCAGCCGCGCGAGGGCGGGGCCTGGGAATGGCATCAGGATTTCGGCTACTGGTACAACAACGGCTGCCTGTCGCCCGAGATGCTGTCGATCTGGATCGCGCTCGATCCGTCGAACAAGGCGAACGGTTGTCTGCAGGTCCTCAGGGGTTCGCAGATCCTTGGCCGGCTGAACCATATCCGCGAGGATGGACAGACCAATGTCGAGAGCGCCTATCTCGAGGCCGCCGTCGCGCGTTACGAGCATGTCTATGTCGAGATGGACCCGGGCGATGCGCTGGTGTTCCACTGCAACCTGCTGCACCGGTCGGATGCCAATCACAGCGACACCTACCGCTGGGGCTATATCTGTTCCTACAACGCCGTGCACAACGCGCCCTTCATGCGGGCCCGCGACTACGGCAATTACGAAGAGCTGAGGACCGTCCCGGCCGGAAGCTTCATGGCTGCGGAATGACCCTGCCGGTGGACGTGCAGAGGGATGGCGCAGTCCGGCCGGCCCGCCTCGGCGGCATGTCGATGGTCGCGCGGCGACTGGGCGCGCGCGAGACGGGGGTGTTCCTCGCGCTCATGGTCATGTGCGCCTTTCTGGCCTTTACGACCGACAGCTTCCTGACCACGACCAACATTCTGAACGTCGGCCGTCAGATCTCGCTTCTGGGGATCATGGCGGTGGGGATGACCTTCGTCCTGATCTCGGGCGAGATCGACCTGTCCGTGGGATCCACCTATGCGCTGGGCGGTCTGGGGACGGGAATGCTCATCATCTCGGGCTGGCCGCTCTTGCCCGCGCTGGGGGTGGGTCTGCTGCTTGGCATGGGCGTGGGTCTGGTTGCGGGCCTTCTGTCCACCTACGGGCGGTTGCCGTCGCTGATCGCGACGCTGGGGCTCATGTCCGTGATCCGGGGCACGGCGCTTCTGATGACCGATGGCCAGCCGGTGACGGTCAACCTGCGCAACGGGGCCGACCCGGCGGTGCTGGAGCGGTTTCTGGCGCTGGGTCAGGGGCGGGTGTTCGATCTCGTGCCGATGCAGCTTGTCTTCTTCATCGGCGTGGCGCTGGTCGGCTGGGTGCTGCTGGCGCGCACGGGGTTCGGCTTCCGGGTCTATGCGGTAGGCGGAAGCCCGAAGGCCGCGCGCGTCTCGGGCATCCATGTCGAAACGGTCAAGATCGCGGCCTTCATCATCATGGGTTTCCTTGCCGCGCTGGCGGGCATCCTGTCGATGGCCTTCCTGCCCAGCGGACAGGCGGGCCGGACGGGGCTGGGGCTGGAACTCGATGTCATCGCGGCGGTGGTCGTGGGGGGGGCTTCGCTCGCGGGGGGCAGCGGCAGCATCCTTGGCACCGTCCTTGGCGTCCTCATCATCGGGGTGCTGCGCAACGGGCTGGTCCTCAGCGGCGTGTCGCCCTTCACGCAGGAAGTGATGATCGGCCTTGTCATCATCGTGGCGGTGGCCATCGACAGATGGAGCGTGCGGGCAAGCCGGAACTGAAGCCGACAAGACGGAAGACCAAGGTTCAAACCATAGGGAGGAGACGAACCATGAAAGTCCAGATCAGCGCGATTGCGCTTGCCGCCGGGTTGGCATTCGCCGTGCCCGCAACGGCCGAACCCGTAAGCCTGGCCGATTTCGACCTGGCCGCCCGGATCGCCGAAAAGATCGAGGCGGGGGAAGAGCTCAACATCTTCGTGTCCTATCACGACACCGCGAATGAATTTGCGCCCTTCATCCGGGCCGGCGTCACCCGCGGCAACGAACTGGACGGCGTGAATGCGCGTTTCATAGGTCCTGTCGGGGCCGATGCCGATGCCCAGATCTCGGAGATCGAGACGCTGATGTCCCGGATCGACGGGCTGGCGATTTCCTCGGTCTCGACCGATGCGCTGGCACCGCTGATCGACATGGTGATCGCGCAGGGCATCCCGGTCATCACCTACAACACCGACAACCCCGACAGCGCGCGGCTGGTCTTTGCCGGGCAGGACCTTGTCCAGTCCGGGGTCGAGGCAGGCAGGCTCATGGGCGAGGTGCTTGGGGGCGAAGGCCGGGTGATGATCACCACGCTGGACGCCGCCGCCCAATGGTCGCTCGACCGCGAAAGCGGCGCGCGCGAGGGGTTGGCCGCGTTTCCGGGGATCGAGGTGGTGCGTACGCTGAACACCGGCTTCGACCCGCAGGAGATCTATTCGGCCATCGAGAACGCCATGCTTGCCGATCCCGGCATCACCGGCATCCTGTCGCTTGAATGCTGCTCGACCCCGGCGGCAGGCGAATGGGTCTCGCGCAACGGCAAGTCGGGCGAGGTGATGATCGTGGGCTTCGACCTTCTCGACCAGACCGTCGATCTTGTCGCCGAGGGCGTGATCCAGGCGACCATCGACCAGGCGCCCGAGCGTCAGGGGTTCGAGGCGGTCAACCTTCTCGTGCAGTTCCTGCGCGGCGAGGCGGTCGACGATCTCGACACCGGCGTCGGCATCTACACGCCCGACAACATCGCCGACGTGATGTAGGGTGGACAGGCGGCACCCCGCGGCGGCCGGG
>JAFIEN010000338.1 GCA_020832515.1 Rubellimicrobium sp.
CCCAGAAACACCGCCGCGATGGCCGTCAGCATCAACCCGTCGCCCTGCACCGGATTGGCCGAGGCCACGCGGGACGCATACATCAGGCCCGCGATGGCCGCCCCCACCCCGGTGAAGGCGAAGGCCGAAAGGCGCAGCGCCGTCACCCGCACGCCCGCCAGCCGTGCCGCCTCGCGGTTGCCGCCGATCGCATAGAGGCGGCGGCCGTAATTCGTCTGCTCGAGCACGACCCAGACCACCGCCGTCACCGCAAGCGCCAGCATGGTCAGGTTCGGCAGCCGCGTCGGCCGCCCCTCGTCGGGTGCCCAGAGGATCAGGCCCCCGCGTGCGAAGCCGGAAAACGCCTCGGGGATGTCGCGGCCAAAGATCGTGCGCCCGTCGCTGACCAGAAAGGCCAGCCCGCCGAACAGCGTCAGCGTCGCCAGCGTGGCGACGAAAGGCAGGATGCCGACAAGGCTGACCAGCACCCCGTTGAACAAGCCCCCGGCCAACCCCACCGGGAGTGCGGCCGCCAGTGCCATCGGCACGGGCCAGCCCTGCACGAACAGGACCGCCGCCACCACCCCGGCAAGCGAGGCCATGGCCCCCACCGACAGGTCGAAATCCCCCATGACCATCACCACGGTCATCGTCACCGCCACCACCGCCAGCATCGACACCTGCTGGCTGATGTTCAGCCAGTTCTGCAAGGTCATGAAGGTTCCGGGCCGCAAGACCCAGAACACGACGACGATGGCCACCATCCCCAGGATCGGCCCGTAGCGGCGCAGCGTGTGGATCATGCGGCCTGCTCTCCTGCGGTATAGCAGAGCGTCAGCAGGCCCTCCTCCGTCAGCCCGTCATTGGGCACCAGATGCGCAAGGCGGCCGTGGTGCAGGATGGCGATGCGGTCGGCTAGGCCGATCACCTCGGGCAGGTCGGACGAGGCGAGGATCACCGCAATCCCCCTGTCGGCAAGGCCACGGATCAGGCGGTAGATATCGTATTTCGCGCCGACATCCACGCCGCGTGTGGGTTCGTCCAGAAGCAGAAGGCGCGGGTTGCCCGCCAGCGCGCGGGCGAACAGCACCTTCTGCTGGTTGCCGCCCGACAGCGTATCGGCATGGTCGGACGGCCCCCCGGCCTTGAGGCGCACTGCGCGGCCGGTTTCCTCAAGCATCGCGCGTTCGCCGGGGCGGTTCTGGAACAGACCTGCCCGGGCGATGCGGGCCAGATGCGGCAGGCTTACATTCTCGGTCAGGGCGCGCTGCATCATCAGCCCCTCGCTGCGCCGCTCGCGGGGGATATGGGCCAGGCCCGCGGCCCAGGCATCGGCCGGGCTGGACGGGTGGAAGAGGCGGCCGTCAAGGGTGACGGTGCCCGAGTGGCGCGCATTCGCCCCCATCAGCGCCGACAGAAGCGCGCCGCGCCCGGAACCGGAGAGGCCCGCAACGCCCAGCACCTCGCCGGGGGCAAGGTCGAAGGTCAGGCCGGCGATTCCGGGGGCACTCAGCCCCTCGACCCGCAGGAGTGGCGGTGCGGGCGCACGGGCGTTTCGCGCCGGAAACAGGTCCGACAGGTCGCGGCCGGTCATCTCGTGGATGATCTGCGCCTCGCCCGTCGCGGCCATCGGCAACGAGGACATCAGGCACCCGTCGCGCAGCACGCTGACGCGGTCGGCAAGCCGCAGCACCTCGGCCATGCGATGCGAGACATAGAGGATGCCCGCCACCTGCGCCTTCAACTCGGCGAGGACGGCGAACAGGCGCTCGGCTTCGGCCCCGGTCAGGGCGGCGGTGGGTTCGTCGAGGATGTAGAGCCAGGGGGCGTCTTCCTCGGCGCCGATCAGCGTGGCGGCGATGCGCACCAGCATCCGGTCGCCGGGCCCGAGGCGGGACATGGGCGTGCGCGGGTCGATATGCGTGAGACGAAGGCGCGAAAGCGCGGCGCTGGCTGCCGCGTAAAGCGCGCGCCATCGGATGAGGCCGGCCCGGGCGGGGCAGCCGGTGGCAAGGTGCATGTTCTCGGCCACCGAGAGCGCTGGCACGACATGCAACTCCTGATGCAGGACACGCAGGCCCGCGGCATGGGCGGCAGCGGGGCTGTCGAAGGCGGCCGGGCGGTCGCCCAGAATCATCCGGCCCGCATCGGGGCGCTCGAGGCCTGACAGTAGGCGGATCAGCGTGGACTTGCCGGCCCCGTTTTCGCCCATCAGCGCATGAACCTCGCCCGGGTGAAGGGTGAGCGACACCCCGGAAAGGGCGCGGATCGCACCGTAGCTGCGGGAGAGGTTCAGGAGGCGGAGCATGGTTCTGTCATGGCATGAGACGGACAAGCGGCGGGGCGGGGTCATGCCACCCCGCCCCGTCACCTGTCGCCCGGACGAAGGCGCGCCTCAATCCCCTACATTCGCCGCGGTGATCAGCACCGTCGGCACATAGATGATCGTCTGCACAAGCTCTTCGCCCGCCAGAAGCCGCGCCACAGTATCGGCGGTCGTGGCCCCGATCCCGGCGAAGTCCTGCGCGACCGAGGCTTCGAAATTGCCGCCCGCGGCAATCGCGTCGCGCGCTTGCGGGTTGGCGTCGATCCCGGTGATCACGATGCCTTCGTCCGCGCGACCAGCATCATCGATCGCCTGCAGCGCGCCAAGGGCGGGCTGGTCCCATGCCGCCCAGACGGCGCTGATCGAGCCGGGCTCGGGGTTGGCGGCAAG
Source organism: Rubellimicrobium sp. (assembly GCA_020832515.1). Taxonomy (GTDB): domain Bacteria; phylum Pseudomonadota; class Alphaproteobacteria; order Rhodobacterales; family Rhodobacteraceae; genus JAFIEN01. Next base: position 2,696 of record JAFIEN010000338.1, read on the forward strand.
GATCGCCTCCATCTGCGCGCGGCTGTCGGCGATGCCGCCATCGCTCACGTCCGGAGTGACGCGGGCCAGCACCGTGATGTCGGGGTGGTTGGCGAAGACGGTGTCCGCAATCGCGCCGCGCACCTGCACCGGCGGGAAGGGATCGAAGACGAACATCACCACATTGCCCGCCCCGCCGATCCGGTTGGCGACATAGACCGAGGTCTCGGCCGCCATCGCATAGCCGTTCGAGGTGACATTCGCCGCCAGCAGCGGATCGCTGCCCGCATCCATGCCCACGACCGGGATCCCTGCCTCGGCCGCCGCCTGCAGCCCCGCGCCGACCTGCGCCGGATCGACGTTGATCACGATCGCATCGACATTCTGCGTCACCGCATCCTCGATGCGGCTGATGACGGCGGCCACGTCGCCGCCCGTGTCGATCACGTTCACATCCCAGCCAAGCTCGGACGCGCGTGCGGTGAAGGCGTCGACATAGAATTGCGTGCCCGGCTGGGCAAGATAGGGCGTGATCACCGCCACCGTCTCGGCCAGCGCGCCGCTGGCCAGAAGTGCGAGCCCGGCCCCAAGCCCGATGGCCTTTTGCGAAATTGCGTTCATGTAACTCCCCTCCCCCTGATGGATGCGATTGCGCTTGAACCCGCACTGTCTGGCAGGCGACTGTGCCGCTGTAAATCCCCCGGGGAGGTCGGCAGTGGCGCGCAAGGCCCTTATCGGTATCGACATTGGAACGACGGCGGTCAAGGCGGTCATGGCCGACCTGTCGGGCCGCCGGCTGGCGGATTACGCGGCCCCCTATCCGACCGCGCGCCCCGGCCCCGGACTGGTGGAACAGGACCCGGCGGACTGGCTGATGCATCTGCGCGCCGCACTTGAGCGGTTCGCGGCGGACGGGGCCGAGGTGCTGGCCATCGGGGTGACGGGCCAGGTGAACACGCATGTCTTCTGCGATGCCGGGCTGGTGCCCCTTTGCCCCGCGATCGTCTGGCAGGATGGTCGGGCCGCTGCCGAGGGGGCGGCGCTCGAGGCGCGCATGACCGGGGCGGAACGGACCGCCGCGCTGGGCGCGCCGATCCCCTTCGACGCAAGCCATGCGCTGTCGCGGATGGCATGGATGGCCGGTGCCCGGCCCGAGGTCTGGGCCGCGACCGCGCATGTCATGGCGCCCAAGGACTGGGCCATCGCGCGGATGACGGGGGCGGTGGGCGCGGATGCCATCGCCTCGGTCGGGCTGGCGGGGACGGATCTGGCCTATGCGGCGGATGTCCTTGCGCTGGTGGGGCGGGCGGCGGGGGTGCTGCCGCCGCTGCAGGATCCGCTCGGCATCGCGGGGCATGTCGCGCCGGACTGGCCCTTCGCGGGACTGCCCGTCCTGCGGGGCACCATGGATGCATGGGCGGCGATGTTCGGCACCGGTGTCGCGCGCGAGGGCGAGGCGATGAACCTGTCAGGCACATCCGAGGTGCTGGGGCTGATCTCCTCGACCCGCAATCCCGAACCCGGCGTCATCACCTTTCCTCCCTGGCGCGGGATCACGCTGCATGCGGGGCCGACGCAGGCGGGGGGGGCCTCGCTTGACTGGCTGGGGCGGATCATGGGGCAGGGGCCCGAGGCGCTGTCGCGTCTGGCCGAAGGCGT
>JAFIEN010000339.1 GCA_020832515.1 Rubellimicrobium sp.
TGTCCGACACGGTCATCTACGAGGCCCATGTGAAAGGCCTGACCATGGGCCGCATGGATGTGCCGCACCGGGGCACCTACCTTGGACTTGCCTCGGATCAGATGCTGAACCATCTGGTAAGGCTCGGCGTGACGGCGATCGAGCTGATGCCCGTGCAGGCCTTCCTCGACGACAAGTTCCTGCTGGACAAGGGCCTGAACAACTACTGGGGCTACATGACCATCGGCTTCTTCGCGCCCGAGCCCCGCTACATGCAGGCCGATGCGATTGCCGAGTTCCAGCACATGGTTCGCCGCCTGCATTCCGCCGGGATCGAGGTGATCCTCGACGTGGTCTACAACCACACGGCCGAGGGCAACCAGATGGGGCCGACGCTGTGCTTCCGGGGCCTCGACAATGCCAGCTACTACCGGCTGGCAGAAACCCCGCGCTACTACATCGACGATACCGGCACGGGCAACACGCTCAACCTCGACCATCCCTTCGTGATGCGGATGGTGATGGATTCACTGCGCTACTGGGTCGAGGTGATGCATGTCGACGGGTTCCGCTTCGACCTTGCCTCGACCATCGCGCGGCGTACCGACGGGTTCGACCGCGACGCGCCGCTCCTGCAGGCGATCCGGCAGGATCCGGTCCTGAGCCGCGTCAAGCTCATCGCCGAGCCATGGGACGTGGGCCCCGGCGGCTATCAGCTGGGCGCCTTCCCCGCGCCCTTCGCCGAATGGAACGACAAGTACCGCGATCAGGTCCGCGCCTTCTGGCGGGGCGATGCCGGGCTGGTGCGCAAGCTGGCCCACCGCCTTGCCGGATCGGCCCGCCAGTTCGACCATGACGGCCGGCCCGCGACATCATCCGTGAACTTCGTCACCTCTCATGACGGGTTCACGCTGATGGATGTCGTCTCCTACGACCGCAAGCACAACGAGGCCAATGGCGAGGGCAACCGCGACGGCCATTCCGACAATTTCACCGACAGCATGGGCTATGAGGGCCCCTCCGAGGATGCCGAGACCTACCTTGCCCGCGCGCAAAGGCGGCGCAACATGCTGGCGACACTGATGCTGTCTCAGGGCACGCCGATGGTGCTGGCCGGCGACGAACTGGGCAACAGCCAGGGCGGCAACAACAACGCCTATTGTCAGGACAACCCCATCGGCTGGATCACCTGGGACGAGGCCGACCCCGAGTTTCTTGAGTTCTGCCGACAAGTCATCGCCTTCCGGCGCCAGCACCCGATCCTTGGGCAGACACGGTTCCTGCATTCGCAAAGCCGCGCGAGTGACGGCAAGGAAGACCTGTTCTGGTGGCGCGCCGATGGCCAGCCGATGACCGAGGCCGACTGGACCAACCCCGACCAGCGCCACCTTTGCGTCGAGATGCGCACCGCCTCGGGCACGCCGGAATATGCAGTGCTGGAATATGCGATCTTCGCGATCTTCAACGCAGGCCCCGGCCTGACCGTCACCCTGCCCGAAGCGCCCAAGGGCCAACGCTGGATCCGTCATCTGGATACCGCCAGCCCCAAGGCCGCACCGAAAACGGCCCGCGCAAGAACCATCGTGCGGGCTAATTCCGTCGTGGCGCTGGTGCTGGAACCGGCACCCGAGGGGCGCGACTGACCACGACCGGCGACAGGGAGAGAGCCGATGCAGACCCAGACAATCGCCACCCAGCCCATCGAGGGGCAGAAGCCCGGCACCTCGGGCCTGCGCAAGAAGACGCGGGTCTTCATGGGGCCGCATTACCTTGAGAATTACGTTCAGGCGATCTTCGACGGGATCGGCGGGGTGGCAGGCAAGAGCCTCGTCCTTGGCGGCGACGGGCGCTATTTCAACGACCGCGCGGCACAGGTGATCCTGCGGATGGCGGCTGCCAGCGGGGCGGCGCGGCTGATCGTGGGGCAAGGGGCGCTTCTGTCGACGCCCGCCGCCTCGCATCTGATCCGCAGCCGCGGCACGGATGGCGGGCTGATCCTGTCGGCCAGCCACAACCCGGGCGGGCCCGAGGCGGATTTCGGCCTGAAATACAACACCCCCAACGGCGGCCCCGCCCCCGAAGGCGTGACCGACCGGATCTTCGCTGCCACCAGGACCATCACCGAATATCGCATCCTCGAGGCGCAGGATGTGGACCTGTCCACCCCGGGCGAGGCGCGGCTGGGCGAGATGGTGGTCGAGGTGGTCGATCCGGTGGCCGACTACGCCGCGCTGATGGAGACTCTCTTCGATTTCGACGCCATCGCCGCCATGTTCGCGCGCGGCTTCACCCTGCGGTTCGATGCGATGCATGCCGTCACGGGGCCTTATGCCAAGGCAATCCTCGAGACCCGCCTTGGCGCCGCGCCCGGATCGGTGATCAACGCCGTGCCCCTGCCCGATTTCGGGCAAGGCCACCCCGACCCCAACCCGATCTGGGCCAAGCCGCTGGTCGATCTGATGCTGGGCGAAAGCGCCCCCGATTTCGGTGCCGCCAGCGACGGCGACGGCGACCGCAACATGATCCTTGGCCGGGGGATCTATGTCACGCCATCGGATTCGCTCGCGCTACTGGCTGCACAGGCCCATCTGGCCCCCGGCTATGCGGGCGGGCTGAAGGGTGTCGCACGCTCCATGCCCACCTCGGGCGCGGTCGACCGGGTGGCAGCGGCCCTGGGGATCGACTGTTACGAGACGCCGACCGGCTGGAAATTCTTCGGCAACCTGCTCGACGCCGGCCGCGCCACGCTGTGCGGTGAGGAATCGGCCGGCACCGGGTCGGACCATGTGCGCGAAAAGGACGGGCTCTGGGCGGTGCTTCTGTGGCTCAACATCCTTGCCGCCACGGGCAAGCCGGTGAAGGCGCTGATGGAAGATCACTGTGCGCAATACGGGCGCAACTACTACCGCCGCCACGATTACGAGGATGTGGAGGCCGACCGCGCCAACGCGCTTTACGACGCGCTTCGGGCGAAACTCTCCGCCCTGCCCGGCCAGAGCTTCGGCCCGCTGATGGTCAAGACGGCCGACGAGTTCAGCTATGACGACCCGGTCGACGGCTCGCATTCCGCCGCACAGGGCCTGCGGATCGGCTTCGCCGGCGGATCGCGCGTCGTCTTCCGCCTCTCGGGCACGGGCACGGTGGGGGCCACGATCCGCGTCTATCTGGAGCGGGTCGAGACCGATCCCGCCCGCCTGACCCTCGACCCCGCAACGGCGCTGGCCGATGTCGCGGCAGCGGCCGAGGCCATCGCCGGGATCAAGGCGCATACCGGGCGCGAGGCGCCGGACGTGATCACCTGAGCCGCCTCAGGCGTCGCGCGCGGCGATCCAGTCATGATCGGGGTCGTTGACGAAACGCCAGCTACGGCGCGGACCCGCCATGACGTTGAGGTAGTACATCTCATAGCCATAGGGTGCTGCGCAGGGGTGATGCCCCTTCGGCACCAGCGTCACGTCGTGGTTCCTGACGGTCATCGTCTCGTCCAGCGACCCGTCCTCGGTATAGACGCGCTGGATGCCGAAACCCTGCGCCGGGTTCAGACGCATGTAATAGGTTTCCTCCAGATAGGTGATCCGGGGGAAATCATCCTCATCATGGCGATGGCTGGGATAGCTTGACCAGTTGCCGGCAGGCGTGAAGACCTCGGTCACCAGAAGGCTTTCGGCCACGTCGCGCCCCTCCATCGCGATATTGTTCACATGCCGCGTGTTGGTGCCCTTGCCGCGCGGGGTGAGGGTGATCCCCGCAGGCCCCAGATCGGCGACCGGATAGCGCCCGGTGCCCGGCGCCGTGCAAAGCGCCAGCGTGCAATCGGTCGCAGCCACCGCCTGCCAGCCGGTGCCGGGGGGGATATAGATCGCATGGGGCGGCGTCTTTTCGAAGACATCCATCCGCTCGCCACGCAGGCCGAAATCCTGCCCGCCCGCCGCCAGCTCCGCCCGCCCCTCGACGATGACAAGGATCGCCTCGGTCCCCGGCCCCGTCACCTCAATCAGCCTCTCGCCGGGGGCAAGCCGCCAGAGGGTAAAACCCACATAGCCCCAGCCCGCGCTTTCGGGCGTGATCTCGTGGACCTTGCCTCGATCCCCCAAAGGCTTGAGCAACAGTCGCGACATCAGTTTCAGCCCTTTCCCTCAGGCCCGCCGGCCTCGCCAGACGCGTCCTCCTGCGGGGGGGGAACGACGAAGAAGAACTGCCAGACACAATAGGCCCCCAGCACGGCCACGATCATCCCCCAGGTCGGCGAGGCGAAGGCGAACTCCACCCCCGCCCAGCCGAAACAGAAGACGACAATCGCCACCCGCCGCCAGCCCGGCGCAAAGAAAGGGTGGT
>JAFIEN010000340.1 GCA_020832515.1 Rubellimicrobium sp.
CAGCCGCGACCAGTGCCTCGGCGCAGGGCGGGGTCCGGCCATGATGCGCGCAGGGTTCCAGGGTGACATACACCGTGGCACCTCGCGCGGCTGCACCCGCCTGGGCGAGGGCCTGCGTTTCGGCATGCGGCCGGCCGCCGTCGGCCGTCCAGCCGCGCCCGACGATGCGGGCACCCTGCACGATGACGCAGCCCACTGCCGGGTTTGGCCAAACCCGGCCCATCGCCCGCCGCCCCAGCGACAGGGCCAGGGCCATGAACCGCCGGTCTGCGTCGCTCACGTCTCGGGCGAGGCGTTGGGACGCAGCTCGGACATGAACTTGTCGAAATCGCCCACCGCCTGGAAATTCATGTAGACGCTGGCAAAGCGGACATAGGCCACGGTGTCGATCCGGGCGAGGCTTTCCATCACGATCTCGCCGATCGTGCTCGAGCGGATATCCGTCTCGCCCATGGATTCCAGCCTCCGGACGATGCCCGAAATCATCTGGTCCATCCGCTCGGGCTCGACCGGGCGCTTCTGCAGTGCGATCCGGATCGAGCGTTCAAGCTTGTCACGGTCGAACTCCTCGCGCCGGCCGTTGGACTTGATCACGACAAGGTCACGCAACTGCACACGTTCATAGGTGGTGAAGCGGCCGCCGCAAGCCGGACAGAAGCGGCGGCGCCGGATCGCGACATGGTCTTCGGCGGGGCGGGAGTCCTTCACCTGTGTATCGACGTTTCCGCAAAACGGGCAACGCATCGTCCTGTCCTCTCGTCTCGGGGCCTGCCTCTTGGCCCGGCTCTGCGGGGTTGGCCCCGCTGGTTTTCGCAAGGACTATAGGCAGACCCCGAAGTATTGCACGGGGAATCTGTCCAGCTACCAGATAGGGCGCACAGGCATGTGGCGCGTCGGACTCAGGACCGGACCCGGGGAAGGACCGGAGGCCGGCCTTGACAGCGGCAGCGGGACGGGTCCCTCTGCCCCGAAACCGACGGGAGAAGGAACGCGGCATGGTGATCGAACGGCTTGGCTACATGGTGCCCCGGGTCATGCAGGGGGCATTCCTCGAGGCGGATCAGGCGATCTGGACCGCAGCCCTTGCCACCCAGCCGGGCTATCTCGGCAAAGAGGTCTGGCGGCCGGCGGATGATCCCGACCGGCTTGAGCTGATCATCCGCTGGGACAACCGCGCGGCCTGGAAGGCTGTGCCCGCCAGGCTTCTGGCCGAAACCGAGGCACGGTTTCGCGCAGCCTTCCCGGGCGAAGCGGCATTTCTGGGCTGCACCGAACTCGAGGTGACCGCATGACCGGGGGACACCGCGAATTTGGCCAAATTCGCGGTGAGGCGGAGGAATTTGGCCAAATTCCTCCGCAGCCCGACCCCAACCCTGCAACACTCTCCGACATGGCCGTGAACGTCCTGACCACCGCCGATGGCCAAGCCAAGACGGCCCTCTCGCGCGCCCATGCCGCCCGCTGGTTTGCCGCCCGCGCCGAGGGCCGGACCCTGCCGATCGGACAGGCCCGCCCGCCCGACCGCCCCGCGCGCCCCGACCGGCCCGAACTTCTGCCCCCGCGCGAGATGCCGAAGCGCCGGCCCGGCAGCGCCGCAGGCCGCATCGCACTTCTTCACGCCATCGCGCATATCGAACTGAACGCCGTCGACCTGCACTGGGACATCATCGCCCGCTTCGCCCATATCCCGATGCCCACGGGCTTTCATGACGACTGGGTCAAGTCGGCAGACGAGGAATCGAAGCACTTCAATCTGATCTGCGACTGGCTCGAGGCGCAGGGCAGCCATTACGGCGCCCTGCCTGCCCATGCCGGAATGTGGCGAGCGGCCGAGGACACCGCGGATGACCTTCTGGCCCGCCTCGCCGTCGTGCCCATGGTGCTCGAGGCACGCGGGCTGGACGTCACCCCGGGCATGATCGCGATCTTCGAAAAGGCGGATGATGCCGATGCCATCGCCGCCCTTTCGACGATCTATGCCGAAGAGGTGCATCATGTCGCCTATGGGTCGAAATGGTTCAACTTCCTGTGCGGGCGCGAGGATCGCGACCCCAAGGAGGTCTTCCACCTCCTGGTCAGACGGCATTTCCACGGCGCACTCAAACCACCTTTCAATGCCGAAAAGCGCGCCGAGGCCGGGCTGCCCCCCGACTTCTACTGGCCCTTGTCCGAAACAGACCGCCCGCCCGCCTGAGCCGAGCGGCCCCGATCGGCGGGAACTTGCCGGTTCGGTGCGCTTTAGCGCCGCTAAATTGTCCAGTGGTCCGTCGGGGTTGCGGCGGCATGCTCGCGTGTCTAACACCTGACGAACACCGACCGGGACCAGAACGGGCGGGATCCGAGGTAGCGACAGACAGACGGGAACGACAGCGTGACATCACGACTGATGCTCAGCCTGCATGGCACTCTCGAACGGTGGTTTCCTGAACGGCGACTGTTCCTGCGATCCGATACCGAGACCCGTTTCATCCGGCTCAAGCCCGAGACGCAGTTGATCGCATGGGCGGGCAGTACGCTTCTGATCGGATGGACGATCGTGGCCACCGCCATCATCTTGATGGATTCGATCGGCGCCGGGAATTTCCGCGCCCAGGCGGCGCGCGACAAGATGATCTACGAGGATCGCCTGAACGCGATGTCGTCCGAACGCGATCTGCGTGCCGCCGAAGCGGTGGCCGCGCAGGAGCGGTTCAGCGCGGCGCTTGCCCAGATATCTGTCATGCAGACCGAACTTCTCTCCTCCGAGGACCGCCGGCGCGAGCTGCAGACCGGCCTCGAGGTGGTCCATAATACACTGCGCCGCGTCATGGCCGAGCGTGAGATGGCCCGCAACGAGGCCGCCACGATGCTGGCCGCGCTGGAAAACGGCGAATCCGTGCCGGGGCTGATGAACACCGAACTGGCCAGCACGCTCGACATTCTGGCCGATGCCCTGGCCGAGACCGCGGCCGAGCGGGACCGGATCGCCACGGACGCGGCCTTCGCGCTTGAGCAGGCGGCCGAGCTCGAGCTTGAGTTGCGGCTGACCGCCGAACGCAATGACGAGATCTTCCGCCAGCTCGAAGACGCGATGCTGGTGTCGGTCCAGCCGCTCGACAACATGTTTCGCGCGGCCGGCCTGAACACCGAAAGCCTGCTGGCCGCGGTGCGCCGTGGCTATTCGGGCCAGGGCGGCCCGCTGACACCCCTGCAATTCATGACGCCCGGCGGCACTCCCGACCCGGACAGTGCGCGCGCCAACGAGATCCTCGGCGCCATGGACCGCATCAACCTCTACCGCATCGCGGCCGAGAGAGCGCCATTCGACATGCCGGTGCGTGCCCCCCATCGCATGACCTCGGGCTTCGGGACGCGCTGGGGAAGGCTTCATGCCGGCACAGACTTCGCCGCACCGATCGGCACACCTATCTATGCCACCGCCGATGGTGTGGTGATCGAGGCAGGCTGGCGCTCAGGCTACGGGCGGCTGATCCGCATCCAGCACGAGTTCGGCATTGAGACGCGCTACGCCCATCTCAATGTCATTCGGGTGAACGTCGGTCAAAGGGTCTCGCGTGGCGAGCGGATCGGTGATATTGGCAACTCAGGACGGTCGACCGGACCCCATCTTCACTACGAAGTCCGCGTGGGCGGTCAGCCCGTCGACCCCATGATCTACATAAGAGCGGGACGCGATGTTTTCTAAGAGCAAAATCAACGAACCCGGGCCGAAAGCTGCCGAGCCCACGACATCGGCCAGTGTTCCCGCTGCGTCGGGCGATCTTCGCCCCGCCGTCTCCAAGGCCAAACCGCCCGCGTCGATCCTGTCTTCGGACCTGCATATCAAGGGCAATATCAAGACGACCGGCGACGTGCAGATCGAAGGCCAGGTCGATGGCGATATCCGGGCACACCTTCTGACTGTCGGCGAAGGCGCCACCGTGAAGGGCGAACTTGTGGCCGATGATGTGGTCATCAACGGGCGGATCATCGGTCGGGTGCGTGGTCTGAAGGTGCGCCTGACCTCGACAGCGCGGGTCGAGGGCGACATCATCCACAAGACGATCGCGATCGAATCCGGTGCGCATTTCGAAGGGTCGGTCCAGCGTCAGGAAGACCCGCTCAGCACCGCGACGAAGACCCTTCCCCGCCCGGCCGCGACCGAGGTCTGATCGGACGCGCGCCGCGGCGCGCGCCCGAGGCGCGGGCTACGTCGACGCTTTCCTGTGACCGGTCTTTCGGCGCGTGGGCAAGACCCACGAAACGGGGCTGCCCGTTTCCTTGCGCGGCCTTATCGCTCTTGACCGGATGGTGCAGCTGACGCCAG
>JAFIEN010000341.1 GCA_020832515.1 Rubellimicrobium sp.
TGCGCGCGCTGATCGAGGAAGCCGTCGAGGGCTTCCGCGAGGCCATGTCCGACATTGCCCGGGCGCAGACGCCGGAGGTGCCGTTCTGATGAAAACGTGCAGCAAATGCAGCGAAAAGAAGCTGGCGGTGGAGTTTGGCGTGCGGCGCCGGAGCCCCGATGGCCTACAGGCTTGGTGCCGGGATTGTCGCCGGGAATATCAGCGTGCCTATGCGCAGAACTTCCGCGATCCCGAAAGGCATCGGGAGGCGCAGCGCCGCTATCGGCTGCGCCACGCCGAGAAGAACCGAGCGCACAGCATCGTCCGGAGCGCCGTCAAGTCGTGCCGGATCATCGTCCCGGTCTGGTGTCAGCGCTGCGGCTGCGTGACCGATCTCGAAGCCCATCATCACGACTACTCCGAGCCACTCGCGGTCGAATGGCTCTGCTCAACCTGCCACGGGCTCGCCCACCGCAGCTACGAGGGGGGCCAGCATGCTGGACTATAACCGCCGTCCCAGCTTCGCCGATCGGGTCAACGCCGCCGTCGACCAGGCGCTCACCGCCGATCAGACGACACGGCCGCCCCGCGACTATCTCGGCGGTTCGCGCCTCGGCCATGCCTGCGAGCGCGCCTTGCAGTTCGAGTTCACGGCCACGCCCAAGGACGAGGGCCAGGATTTCTCGGGCCAGTCGCTGCGGATCTTCGCCATCGGCCATGTGCTGGAGGTTCTGGCCGTCGCCTGGCTGCGCGGCGCGGGCTTCGATCTCTACACGCGTAAAGGCAACCGTCCCGATGGCGGCCAGTTCGGCTTCTCGGTCGCGGGCGGGCGCATCCGTGGCCATGTCGACGGCATCATCGCCGCGGGGCCCGAGGGCTTCGGTCTGGCCGTTCCGGCGCTCTGGGAATGCAAGACGATGAACGCGAAGAACTGGCGCGCCTGCGTCAAGGACGGCGTCACGACGTCGAAGCCGGTCTATGCCGCCCAGATCGCCCTCTACCAAGCCTACATGGAAGCAAGCGTGCCGGGCATCAGCGCCGCCCCCGCCATGTTCACCGCCATCAACAAGGACACGGCCGAACTGCATCACGAGCAGGTCGCCTTCGATGCCGATCTCGCGCAGCGGATGTCCGATCGCGGCGTGCGGATCCTGCAGGCCACCGACGCGGGCGAACTGCTGCCGCGCGTGGCCGCCAATCGTGACTTTTTCGAGTGCCGGTTCTGCCCATGGGCCGAGCGGTGTTGGGGGCTGGCGACATGACCGACGCCCCAAAGGACCCGCCCGACCCATCCGACCCGCCAGAGGACCCCACCATGAGCACCGATCGAGACCCGCCTGCGCCCAACACACCTGCCCCGCAGCCGGAGAACCTGATCCATTTCAACCCCTGGCGCGACTTCAACGATGCCGCGCCGCAGATCGACGTCTTCGGCGACGAGCCGGACCCCGAGCAGATCGCGCAGTTCATGGAGGTGGTCTTTTGCTACTGCGACGGGCTGATCCCGGTGCGCAGCTTCATCGACAAGGGCCAGGGGATCGATGGCCGCCCGCATAACATCTGGATCGAGGCCGACGGAGCCGTCACCGACAAGATGGCCACCTTCGCCAACTGGGCCGCCCGCGAAGGCGCTGCAGTCTACGTGATTCCCGGCACCGTGGCAGCACCCGGCCAGGCAAAGGCGACCGATATCCTGCAGATGCAGACCGTGGTCGTCGATATCGACACCGGCGACATCGCCGCCAAGCGCGCCCATCTCGAGCGCCACCTCGGCCCGCCGACCATGGTGGTGGAAAGCGGCGGTGTCACGCCCGAAGGCCAGCGCAAGGCCCATGTCTGGTGGAAACTCACCGAGCCCGTCGAAGGCAGTGACATTGCCCGCGTGACGCGCCTGCGCGGTGACATCGCGGCCAAGGTCGGGGGCGACATGCACTTCCGCTCGGCCCACCAGCCAATCCGCGTGGCAGGCTCGGTCTACTACAAGAACAACCTCAAGACGCAGGTCCGGATCGTCGAACTGAATGCCGACCGGGAACGCGATCTGGCAGAGTTCATCGAAGCCGTCACCGACATGCCGCCCGCGCCAGGCGTGAATCTGGCCCCGGACTTCGCCACGTCGGACAAACCCCGCGTCGACGAGGTGCTGGTCACCCCTGTGCGCGAAGGCGGCCAGGACGACTGGTCGCGGTTCGAGGGCGCCTCGGCGGCGATCGGGTATTTCATCCGGATGGTCCATGAGGGCCGCCTGTCGAAGGACGAGGGCTGGGAGGCGATCTGCGGCTATAACGCCGCGATGCTGCGGCCCCAGTGGCCGGTGGACCGACTCAAGCGCGAGTCCGAGCGCCTCTGGGCTGTCCATGTGGACAAGCACGGGCCGCCGCTGATCCGGCTCGACAGCGCCGCTCCCGCGCCGAACGAGATGCCGGTGTTCAGCCTCGGCGCGCTGCTGGATGACACGAGCCCCATGCCGGCCGACCTGATCGCGCCGCGGGTGTTGACGCCCGGTGGGCTTCTGGTCCTCGGCGGAGCGCCCAAGGTGGGCAAGAGCGATCTGCTGATCTCCTGGCTCGTGCACATGGCGGCAGGCGTGCCCTTCCTCGGCTTCACGCCACCGCGGCCCCTGCGGATCTTCTATCTGCAAGCGGAGATCCAGTATCACTATCTGCGCGAGCGCATGCAGCAGATCAGCCTGCCGTCCGGTGTCATGGCCGCAGCGCGTGACAACCTCGTCGCCACCCCAAAGCTGAAGATGCTGCTCGATGCCGAGGGCAGTGTCCGCGTGGCACAGGCCATCCGGCGCGCCTTCCCGACCGAACCCGTCGACATCATCTGCATCGACCCGATCCGCAACCTCTTCGACGGCGGCCCGGATGGTGGCGGTGAAAACGACAATGCCGCCATGATGTTCTTCCTCAAGGACCGGGTGGAGGTGCTGCGCGACCACATCGACCCCGACTGCGGCGTCATCCTCGTCCACCACACCAAGAAGCTCTCGAAGCACCAGGTGAAGGACGATCCGTTCCTGGCCCTCTCGGGTGCCAGCGCGCTGCGCGGTTTCTACACCTCCGGGCTGATCCTCCACCGTCCCGACGAGGACAGCCCGCAGCGCCGGCTCGAGATCGAGCTGCGCAACGGACCGGCATTGGCTGCCAAGCTGATCGACAAGGTCAGAGGCGAATGGGTCGAGATCAATCCGATCAACGAGCGGCTGGTCCGGGCAGAGGTGGGGGCGAAACAGGACGCCGAGCGGGATCGCAAGCGCGATGTGATCCTGACCCTGCTCTTCGATGAAGCGGCCGAGGGCCGGCTCTACACATCGACTCAGTTCGGCGCGGCCTTCGAGAACCAGCACGGTCTTGGCAGCCAGTACACCATCCGGGAGCGGCTCAGCGTCCTCGCGACCAAGGGGTTGGTGAAATTCTGCCGGGAGTTGGCCGAGCATGGCTACGCCGCGACCCGGTCGCACTTTGGTTATCTCTGCGTCGAGGGCATGCGGTTCGGTCGCGAGCCGATGATCGACCCCACGACCGGCGAGGTCCTGGCCGAGGGCCAGCTGGTCCTGCCGACCCACTTCAAATGCCCTCATTCCGGCCGTCCGAGGGAGGTTGAAAACCCCTCTGTCTGGGTCTGGCCAGAGGAGGTGGATGAGTGACTTTGTCATATGACGAAGGCCTTTGTCATCCTCATGCCTCTGTCATGAAGTCAATGAAATCAATGGCTTGGTGATGAGGATGACAAAGGCCTCCGTCATACCCCTCTGTCATCAAAATCAGGAGAAAATGTCATGAAAGCAGATACTTGCGTGTCCGGCATGAGGAAGAGGGGAAACCCCTATACTAAGTATGAGGGGGGCGGACGCCGTCCCGCCCCCTCATACGACGATAGTATCCGCGCCACCGGTCTGACCGATGCTGCTGTGCCGCGCTCCGGAAGCCGTCCGCCCCGGGTCGTCCACAAGGTCGAATTCCGCATCCTGCCATTGCCGGGCACCGTCCTGATGCATGATGGCCAGCGCTATGTGGTCGTCGGTTCCGATCTGCACACGCGGCGTGATGGCAAGACAGTTCCGATCATTTGCTGGGAGAGCCACTGCGCGCAATGCGGTGTGCCGTTCCGATGCTGGAGTGGTCTGCGATCGGGAACGTTGAATCGCCGCTGCCCGGAGCATCATGCACCCGGCAAGGCTGTCAGCGCGACGGCACGTCAGCGCATCGCGACCCACCTGCGCAAGCAGGGCAGACGCAAGAAGCCCTGAACATCCAATCCGACGACGGCGGCCCCGTACCGCCAAGCACCAGACCGCCGTCGTCTTCCA
>JAFIEN010000342.1 GCA_020832515.1 Rubellimicrobium sp.
TCCGGCGGCTGCCTCGGCGGCGGCTTCCTCGGCCATCACCTCTTCTGCCAGCTGCTCCATCGCCCCCATGTCGACGCCGGCGGCGCCCAGTTGCGCGCTCATCCCGTCCAGCGCGGCGCGGGCGGCCAGATCGCAGTAAAGCGCGATGGCGCGGGCGGCGTCGTCATTGCCGGGAATGATGTAGTCCACACCGTCGGGCGAGCAGTTGGTATCGACCACGGCCACGACCGGAATGCCCAGCTTGCGGGCCTCGAGGATCGCCAGATCCTCCTTGTTGACGTCGATCACGAACAGAAGGTCGGGCAGGCCGCCCATCTCGCGGATCCCGCCGAGCGAGGCCTGAAGCTTGCCCTGCTCGCGCTCCATGCCCAGACGCTCTTTCTTGGTCAGGCCTTCGAAGCCACGCTCGGCGGCCTCGTCGATCTGGCGCAGGCGCGCGATGGATTGCGACACGGTCTGCCAGTTGGTCAGCGTGCCGCCCAGCCAGCGGTGGTTCATGTAATACTGTGCCGATTTCTCGGCCGCCTCGGCGATCGCGCCTTGCGCCTGACGCTTGGTGCCGACGAAAAGCACCCTGCCGCCGCGCGCGACGGTGTCGCGAATGACGAGCAGTGCCTGGTCAAGCAGCGGAACGGTCTGCGTGAGGTCGATGATATGGATGCCATTGCGCGAGCCGTAAATGTAGCTCTGCATGCGGGGGTTCCAGCGCGCGGTCTGGTGGCCGAAGTGAACGCCTGCTTCCAGCAGCTGGCGCATGGTGAACTCGGGAAGAGCCATGCCGTCTTTCCTTTCCGGTTTGAGCCTCGGCGAAGGATGAGGGGTCGCCCCCAACCGGTGGACCGGACGGGATGTCTCCCCGTCGCGGCCCGCCTTCGCCTGCGAAGTGCGCGCCCTCTACTCCCTGCGCCTCTCCTTGTCCAGAGCCCCGCTGCAACAGTCCGCCCCGCCCCCCATCTTTCGTTTGAAAATATCCCGGGGGTGGCCGAAGGCCGGGGGGCAGAGCCCCCCACGCAGGAATTTGGCCAAATTCCTGCGCCCGGCCCGCGGGGGCCCCGCCGCCGTGCCACATCCGCATCGACCGAGATTGACCCGGCTCAGGGCCTCGGGCATGACGCCGCCATGCGCGCCGCACCGCCCGACATCCTTTGCATCGGCTCGGCCCTCTGGGACGTGATCGGGCAGAGTCCCTCCGCCCTCGGCCCCGGTGCCGACGGTCCCGGCCGCATTCATCGCCAGCCGGGCGGTGTCGCGCTCAACCTCGCGCTGGCCCTGCGCCGTTTCGGGCTGCGGCCCGCCGTCCTGACCGCGCTCGGCCGCGACCGCGACGGGGACGAGCTTCTGGCCGAGGCCGAGCGCGCCGGCCTTGTCATGGATCATGTCCACCGCCGCGCCGACCTGACCACGGATCGCTACATGGCGATCGAGGCCGAGGGCCGCCTCATCGCCGCCATCGCCGATGCCCACAGCCTCGAGGCGGCCGGTGCCGCGATCCTCGGGCCGCTGACGGACGGGCGGCTCGGCACGCCCGAGGCACCCTGGTCCGGCCTCGTGGCGCTGGACGGCAATCTGACGACAAAGCTTCTGTCCACCATCGCCCGTTCCCCCCTTTTCGCGCGGGCCGATCTCAGGATCGCTCCGGCAAGCCCGGGCAAGGCCGATCGGCTTGCCCCCTGTCTCGGGCATCCGGGCGCGACGCTCTATCTCAATCTCTACGAGGCCCGGACCCTCTGCCGGACCGATGTAGCCGACGCACCGCCCGCCGCCGCGGCCCCTCTGGCCAGGGGCGTCCGGCGGGTGCTGGTGACCGACGGCCCGCGGGCCGCAGCCGAGGCGACGCCGGACGGCGTTCTGACGCAAATGCCACCACAGGTGCGGGCGGTCCGGGCGACAGGGGCCGGCGATACCTTCACGGCCGCCCATATCGCCGCCGAGTGGCAGGGCGCCACCCGGCCCGAGGCGCTGGTGCACGCACTTTCCGCGGCGGCGGCCTTCGTATCCGACGCGCCGCACCCTTCGCTTCAGCCCATGAAGGCTGCCCGATCATGACCCCCCTTCCCCTCGACCTTTCCGCCGAAGTCGTTGATGCACATGCGACCGGCAAGCCGCTGGTCGCACTTGAATCCACCATCATCACCCACGGCATGCCCTGGCCGCGCAACCTCGAGACGGCCCGCGGCCTCGAGGCGGTGATCCGTGACGAAGGAGCCGTACCCGCCACCATCGCGGTGATCGAGGGGCGGCTGAGGATCGGCCTCGATCCGCCCATGCTCGAGGCGCTGGCGCGGCGCCCCGACGTTGCCAAGCTGAGCCGCGCCGACATCGCCGCCTGCCTTGCCACCGGCGGGACGGGGGCCACCACGGTCGCGGCAACCATGATCGCGGCGCGCCTTGCCGGCATCGCGGTCTTCGCCACCGGCGGGATCGGCGGCGTCCATCGCGGGGCCGAGACCAGCTTCGACATCTCGGCCGATCTGCAGGAACTGTCGCAGACCGCTGTGACCGTGGTCTCGGCCGGTGCCAAGGCGATCCTCGATCTGCCCAAGACCTTCGAATTGCTTGAAACGCTGGGCGTGCCCGTGATCGCCTATGGCCAGGACGAGGTGCCGGCCTTCTGGTCGGCCCGCTCCGGCATTCCCGCGGCCCTGCGCATGGACGAGCCCGCGCAGATCGCGGCCGGCCACCTGATGCGCGCGGCCCTGGGTTTGCCGGGCGGCCAGCTGGTCGTCAATCCGATCCCGCCCGAGGCCGAGATCCCGGCAGAGACGCTGGCACCCCTTGTCGCCGAGGCCATCGCAGAGGCGGCATCGCGCGGCATCACCGCCAAGGCCGTGACGCCCTTCCTTCTATCGCGGCTGTTCGAGATGACGGGCGGGCGCAGCCTCGAGGCGAATGTGGCACTGGTGCGCAACAACGCAGCCCTTGCCGCCCGCGTTTCCTGCGAGATCGCGCGTCAGTCCGGCTGACATCGGCCTGGCCATCCCGCAACGGGGTGAGGCAGGGGCCCCCGCCGGTGCAAGGTACGGTCGTCAACTGGCTTGCATGACCTGGCCTGCATTGAAGGCGCGCGTCGCAGAGGTTACATGCAGCGCGTTCTCTTTGGTGGACAATCAGGCGGAGCGATGCCGTGACCGGACCAGAAGATCCCGACCATACAAGGCGACAACCGATGCCGCCCGGGCGCGTGTTTGCCTGGTTGCGCAACAATTTCCTGACCGGCGTCGTGGTGATCGCGCCGATCACCCTGACATTCTGGCTTCTGTGGTCGATCGCGGGCTGGGTTGACGGATTCGTCTTGCCCTTCATCCCCTCGGACTATCGTCCCGAGGCGGTCCTCGGGCGGCTTTTCGCACCTGATGACGGCACCCCGGCGTCGGTGAATGTACGGGGCCTCGGCATCATCGTCTTTCTGGCATTCACGATCACCGTGGGCTGGATCGCGAAGGGCATCGTCGGGCGATCCTTCATCCGCTGGGGCGAGGACATCGTCAGCCGGCTGCCGGTCATCCGCCCGATCTACAACGCCCTCAAGCAGATCTCCGAGACGGTCTTTTCCCAGCGCGAGACCTCGTTCCAGAAGGGTTGCCTCGTGGAATACCCCAAGGAGGGCAGCTGGGCGGTCGGGTTCATCTCGACCAATGTCAAGGGTGAGGTGCTGCAGCGCATCGCGGGTGGGACCGGCGAGGAATTCGTCTCGGTCTTCATGCCGTCGACGCCGAACCCGACCACGGGTTTCCTGATGTTCGTGCCGCGCAGCAAGGTGCACGAGCTGGACATGACGATCGAGGATTGCGCCAAGCTCGTTATCTCGGCCGGCCTTGTCTATCCCCCGAACACGGTGCCGCAGGCAGGCTTGCCCCCGCCTGAAACCGAAACCCTGCCCGACTCTGCCGCGGCCGGGGGCGGATGAAGCCGGCGCGTCCCCCGGATCGAGGTCAGAGCGCGGTCCAGCCGCCATCCAGGCTGATCGTTGTGCCGGTCAACTGATCGGCTGCGGGCGAGCACAGAAACACCGCCGTCCCGCCCAGCTGCTCGACCGTCGCGAACTGTCTGGACGGCTGGCGCGCCAGCATGACCTCGCGCAGGACGGTCTCGCGGTCCATGCCGTGGGTCTTCATCTGGTCTGGGATCTGTGCCTCGACCAGCGGGGTCAACACGTATCCGGGGCAAATCGCATTGGCGGTGATCGGCTCCTCGGCGGTTTCAAGTGCCGTCACCTTTGTCAGACCGACAAGGCCGTGCTTGGCCGCGACATAGGCCGACTTATAGGGGCTGGCGGTCAGCCCATGCGCC
>JAFIEN010000343.1 GCA_020832515.1 Rubellimicrobium sp.
CGCAGGCCGGTGCCTGTGTTGCCATCGCCATTCCAGAAAACGCCTATCCGACCAATGCACCCTACGGTGCCGCATGGCGCTGCGAGCGGGGCCATGTTGCAACCGGTGGCCGCTGCGACCCCGTCACCGTTCCCTTGAATGCCTTTCTGGACGACACCGGGCACGGCCGCGGCTGGACCTGCGAACGCGGTTTCGAGGCGAGAGAAGGGCAATGTGTCGCCATCGACATGCCGGAAAACGCCCATCTGGACCGCTCCGGCAATCGTTGGCAGTGCAACCGGGGATTTCAACTGTCGGAGGGCACCCGATGCATCCTGATCCGCTGAGCCTGCCCCCCGTGCCGGACCCCGCAAGGGACGACCCCATGCTGATCCGGGTCGGATGCCGCCTGCAGTTCAGCCTGCCGCAGCCGACGCCGCTGATCGCCATGCTCAGCGTCCATCACAGCCGCTATGGCGATCTTGCGCAGGCGGATGATCTTTCGACAACACCGTGGGTGCCCTTCACAGGCTACAGGGACGGCTTCGGCAACTGGTGCACGCGCCTCGTGGCCCCGGCGGGAGAGTTCGTCCTGTCCGCAGACGGCGTCTTCCGGGATACCGGGCAACCCGAGCCGGTGGCACCCGGCGCGCACCAGCATGAGGTGCAGGATCTGCCGGATGATACGCTCGTCTATCTGCTGGGCAGTCGCTATTGCGAGACCGATATTCTGTCGGACGACGCATGGCAACGCTTTGGCCAGATCACGCCCGGATGGGCGCGCGTGCAGGCGATATGCGACTTTGTGCACGGGCATCTGGAGTTCGGCTATCATCATGCAAGACCCACCCGGACGGCGGCGCAAGCCTTGGCCGAAGGCCATGGTGTCTGCCGCGATTTCACGCATCTGGCGATCGCGCTGTGCCGATGTCTGAATATTCCCGCCCGCTATTGCACCGGGTATCTTGGCGACATCGGCGAACCCCTGCCCCATCCGCCGGGCGATTTCGCCGCTTGGATGGAGGTCTATCTTCAGGACAGTTGGTGGGTGTTCGATCCCCGCAATCACAAGCCGCGCATCGGCCGGGTGCTTGTCGCGCGTGGTCGCGATGCTGCCGACGTTCCCCTGACCCAGACCTTCGGATTGCATGTCATGACGGATTTCAGTGTCTGGACCGACAAGCTGGGACCCGAGGCCCCGTCGCAGGAGCGTGCAGGATGATGGGGGTGCGGAACTTGATCCACCGCCGCCCGAACGTTCCTCGGCGGCCGATCGAGCGCAAGGAGCGGAAGCGTGGATGATCACGATGCAGCGCCGCCCGGGCCGGCCGTCGCGCGTGGCGACGTGCCCGCAGAGCGGCTCTGCCTCCGCTGCAATGCCGCCTTCTGGAGCACGGGTTTCGGCGAGCGGATCTGCAAGAAATGCAAGGCCCAGTCCGCCTGGAAATCCGCCTCGCTGTCCGTGGGCATGCGATCCGGCCGCCGGTCGGCCAAGTGATCGGGACATACCGGACATGCCCCTTCTGAGCGTCAGCCACCGGACCGAATACCGCTATGCAGCCCCCGTGGCTTTTGGTCCGCATCGTGTGATGAAACGCCCGCGCGAAACGAACGAACTGCGCCTGTTGTCTTTCGATCTCGAACTGTCGCCCCGGGCGAGCGTGTCCTGGGCGCATGATGTCGCCGGCAATGCGATCGCCACGGTCGGTTTCTCCGGCCTGACCGATGTTCTGGTGGTTGAAAGCAGGATGGTCGTGGATCTGACTGCGCCGGCCTGGCCGGTCTTCGACATCGCGGCCTCGGCGCAGCAATACCCTTTCCGCTATTCCAACGAGGACTGGGTCGATCTTGGCGCATTGGCCCGGCCGCAATATGCCGATGCGGCCGGGCGGCTGTCGGACTGGGTCGAGGGGTTCGTCATGACGCGGCCGACCGACACCCTTTCGCTGCTCAAGGATATCTCGGCCGGCGTATCGGCATGCATCAGTTACCAGAGCCGCGAGGTCGAGGGCACGCAAGGTCCGCTGGAGACCCTTGACCGAGGCTGGGGATCGTGCCGCGACATTGCGGTTCTGTTTGCCGAGGCGGCCCGAACACTGGGCTTCGGTGCCCGGATCGTTTCCGGCTATCTGTGGATCGCGTCCGCTGAGCTGCTGGGATCGGCGGGCGCGGGTTCCACCCACGCCTGGGTCGAGGTCTTCATCCCCGGTGCCGGCTGGATCGCCTTCGATCCGACCAACCGGTCCATGGGCTCGGCCAACCTGATCCCGGTCGCGGCGGCCCGCCACATCAGCCAGGTTGCGCCCGTGACGGGCAGCTTCCACGGCCGGCCCGGCGATCTGTTGGGGATGACCGTGGCGGTTGCGGTCGTGCCGGCATGAGCTGCCGCCCTTCTGGCAAGCTCTTGATCTAGCCGGGATTGTCCCGGCCTTTGCAACTGACTTTGCCAATCTTGACCCCTGCCAGACTGCCGCCTCAGGAATGGCGCGTCGTGGCCGAGGGCATGACCAACACGATCCTGTCGACCTCGGCCGACCGGTGCAGCCGGTCACAGAACCGGTCAGGCCGACTTGTGTGCCCTTTCCGGCCGTTTCCCGTTTCCGCTACCGGGCGAGGCGTGCCCAGGCGTCGGTCAGGCCGTTCATGAGCAGGGGGATGATGACGGGTTCGCCGGTTCCTGCGGCCGTCATGGTCAGGGTGATGCCGGCGGCCCGGCCAAGGGCTCCGGCTGTCGCGGGGTCAAGCTCGGCCAGCGCGAAGCATCCGGCGGGCAGGCAGGTCCGGAAGCCGAGGACCAGAAGATCGCCACCGCCCTCGTCCGACAGGCGCAGGCCGTCGGACAAGAGCAGGCCGAAGGGCGCAAGGATCGTGATCGTCCCGCCCCCGTCGACCCCGTCACGGCGAAGCGTCACGGCGACCAGCCTCTGGCCGCTCTCGGCCTGGAACAGCTCCTGGATGGCTTCGCAGCTTAGCGCGGCATCCGGCTGGCCGGGATCGGGCGCGCAGCGGACGGTCCAGTCGCCATAGGTCTCGCTCAGGGCATCGGGTCCGGCCGATTGCGCGGCGGCCTGATGCGAAAGGCCCAGGGCAAGGCCAAGGCCAAGACCCGCCGCACGGGCCGCTTTTGCCGACAGGTTTACCATCGCGTCGTGAACCCCACTGCATATCGCAGGCTGTCGCTGTCGCCCGGCGCGTTCAGCCCGGTCCCTGCCGCCACCTCTCCGAAGACCGAGAAGCGGTCGTCCTGCCAGCTGTAGCTGCCGCGCAGCGTAATCTCGCCGCGCAGATCGTCAAGCCTGCTGATAACGGGCGTGCCCGCGACATCGACCACCGTTTCGGGAAAGCCCTCGTGGATCAGGTCGAAGCCGATCCCGATCAGGCTGCCCTGCACCCCGCCGGCGGCGCTGGTCCAGCGGTCCTCGTAATCCGCGGTGACGCCCAGCCGGATCTGGCGGCTTTGCACATCCTCGGGCGTGACACGGACCCCGAAGCCGTCGGTAAAGGCCTCGAGCGCGGTCCGGCTGTAGCTGATCTGCGCCTGCGGCGTGACCGTCCAGGCATCCGAGACGGCGATGACCTTGCCCAGTTCCACGGACAGGCCGTAGCCAAAGCCCGGCACGCCATCCGCCAGTCCGCCCAGCGGCTGCGAGGACAGGTCGCTTTCCAGCCACATCGCCATTGCCTGGGCATCGACATAAAGCCCGTCGGGCAGGTACCACGTCAGGCTGCCGCCCAGTCCAAAGCCCGCCGCCTCGATCCGGCCCGCACCGACGGGCGAGGCGATCTCGGCCACAGCCGTGGCATGGCGCAGGTGAAGCCCCCCGACAAGTTCGCCGCCCGCCGGTGCGCCCCCGACAAGACTGCCCAGTTCGCGGGTGATGCCAAGGTCAAGGCTGAAGACATCCCGGTCGAAGCCGGCGGATGCGGTCGAGGCGACGGGGTCGGTACTGTCGCGCCGCCCCTCGATCCGGGCGACGAGGCCGGTCGGCACGCTCCAGCCGCCGTCGGCAAAGACCCCGCGCGACACCTGCACGCCGCCTTCGCCATTGCGGACGGTTCCTGTCGAGCGCTGCTGCAGCGAGGGCATGTTCAGAAGGCTGCCGCCGATATGGCCGAAGACTTCGAAGACCGGAACCCCCGGCTGCAGGATCGGGCCCGGAGGAACCGGGGGCACGGGCGGAACCGGGGGGACCGGCGGCACGGGTGGCTCGGGTGGGCCCGGCGGTCCGGGCGGTCCGGGCGGCACGGGCGGTCCGGGCGGCACGGGTGGGACCGGCGGTCCGGGCGGCACGGG
>JAFIEN010000344.1 GCA_020832515.1 Rubellimicrobium sp.
ACCCGCAGGAAGAAACCGTGATGGCGCTGAACCCGAACTATTTCGGGGAAGTGGCCGAGGGTGCGCCTTCCGAAGTACGTCTGCGCTACGGCCTTGAACCCGCCACCGTGCGCGCCCTGATCGCGCGGGGCGAACATGACATCTCGTCCCAGTGGCTGCCGCCCGAGGTGATGGTGGCGCTGGCCGGCGAAGGGGCGCAGTTTTTCGAGGAATCGGGGACGGGTGGGTTCTACATCAAGCTCAACACCCAGAAGGCACCGCTCGATGATGTGAACTGCCGCCTCGCCCTGTCTGCGGCCTTCGACTACCAGACCGCCATCGCCATCACCAAGATCACCGATGACGTGGCCGGCGGCGTGCCCGCGACCGGCGCGATCCCAGTGGGGATGTTCGGCGCCAACCCGCCCGAGATGGCGCTGGCGCAGGATATGGAGGCAGCGGCCGCCCATCTGGCAAACTGCGCCCATGATCCGGCCGATTTCACGCTGGAAATCTCGTGGATCGCCGAAGTGCCGATCGAGGAACGCTTCGCCCTGCTGATGCAGCAGAACTTCTCGGCCCTCGGCTTCAACACCGAGATCGTGCGCGTGCCCTGGGTCCTGTTCACCGAGCGGGTGACGAGCGTGGAAACCACGCCCCATATCAGCCAGGTCTTCGTCACCGCCACCACGGGCGACCCGGATACGCTTCTGTTCCCGATGTATCACTCCTCGGCCTCGGGGACGTGGCAGTCGCCGGAATATCTGGTCGACGAAGAGGTGGATCGCCTGCTCGAGGCCGGCCGCACCGCGCCGGACGAGGCCGGCCGGGAAGAGGCCTATGCCGCGTTGAACGCCCGTCTGATGGAACTTGCGCCCACGATCTATGGCTTCGACCGTAATTCCGTCTTTGCCGCAAGCACAAGGGTTTCAGCCCCGGCGCTGACCGACCCCGACCAGGCCTTCGGGCTTGACGGGATGGGCTTTGCCTTCCGGCTGATGACCGTTACCGACTGAGTTCTCCCACCTGCCGGGGCCCGTCCGAGTGGCGGTGCCCCGGCTTTTTCATTCCGGAACCCTGATGCCCCCCCTGCTCCGCCAGATCCTGCGGAGGGTCGGCATGTCCCTGCTTGTTCTCTGGGGTGTGTCGGTCCTGATCTTCGCCATCGCCCGGGTGATCCCCGGCAACCCCGCGCGCGTGGCGCTGGGGCCGAATGCGACGCAGGACCAGGTGGATGCGTTGGCCGCCGCCCTCTACCTCGACCGCAACATCCTTGTGCAATACGCCTTCTGGCTGCGCGACCTGATGCGCGGCGATCTGGGCCGGTCGCTGTATACCAACCGCCCCGTGACGCAGGACATTGCCGAATTCCTGCCCGCGACGCTGGAGCTGATCTTCCTTGCGGCAATGCTGATGATCGTGGCGGGCCTGCCGCTGGGCATCCTTGCCGCGCGGTTCCGGGGGCGCTGGCCCGATCACGTCATCCGGGTCTTTTCGCTGCTGACCGTCTCGGCCCCCTCCTTTGTCTGGGCGGTGGCCCTGATGCTGGCCTTCGCCTATTTCCTGCCGATCTTTCCAATCGCGGGCCGCCTGTCCGAGGCCTATTCCATCCCCCGCGTCACCGGCTTCCTGACCATCGACACGCTGCTGGCGGGCAATTTGCACGCCTTCGCCAATGCCCTGCGGCACATGGTCCTGCCCGCCGTAGCCCTGTCGCTGTCGGGCATCGGCCAGGCCGCGCGGCTGACGCGGGCCAACATGATCGAGACTTACGAGAAGCCCTATATCGAGATGTCGCAGGCCTACGGTTTCCCGGAAGGCCGCATCGCGCGGACCTATGCCTTCCGCCCTTCGCTGATCCCGTCGCTCACGATCATCGGCCTCGATATCGCAGCGCTTCTGGGCAATGCCTTCCTTGTCGAGGCGGTGTTCGGCTGGCCGGGACTGTCGCGCTACGGCGTGCAGGTGATCCTGCGCAAGGACCTGAACGCCATCGTGGGCACCGTGCTGGTCATCGCGGCGCTGTTCCTGATCGTCAACATCATCGTGGACATCCTGACCGTGCTTCTGAACCCCCGCATCCGGCTGGGCGAGGCCCGCCCATGAAGCGCGCGGCTTTCATCCTTGCCTCGAACCCGCTCACGCTGCTGGGGGTGCTGCTGGTGTCGCTGGTGGTCATGGCGGCAGCTTTGGCAGATGTGATCGCGCCTTTCCCCGAACATCGCGGCGCGGTGGTGGACTTCGTCAATTTCAACAAGCCGCCGGGCGGCGATTTCCTGATGGGTACCGACGTCGTGGGGCGCGACCTGTTCAGCCGGATCCTTTACGCCTATCGCATCTCGCTTCTGATGGCGGTCGTGGTGCTGGCCATTGCTGTGCCCATCGGCGTCACGCTGGGGCTGATGGCGGGCTACATGGGCGGGCGCTGGGAATACGGGCTGATGCGGGTGACGGATGTGTTCCTGTCGATCCCCCCGCTGGTGCTGGCGCTGTCGATCCTGGGCGTGATGAAGCCCACGCTGCTGAACGGGATGATCGCCGTCACCGCGATGTGGTGGCCGTGGTATACGCGGCTGGTCTACAACATCACCCGAGGCGAAAAGGCCGAAGGATACGTGCTGGCGGCCGAGGTCACCGGCGCCTCGCGCGCGCATGTCATGTTCCGCGAGATCCTGCCCAACTGCATGCCCGCCATCGTCACCAAGATGACGCTGGATGCGGGTTTCGTGATCCTGATCGCCTCGTCCCTGTCCTTCCTCGGGCTTGGCGTGCAGGCCCCCACGCCCGACCTTGGCAGCATGGTGGCCGAAGGCGCGCGCTACCTGCCCGATCAATGGTGGCTGTCGGTCTTTCCCGGCCTTGCCATCCTGATCGCCGTCTTCGGCTTCAACCTGATCGGCGACGGCTTGCGCGACATTCTGGGCGGCGACCGATGAGCGCGCTTCTAGACATCGCAGACCTACGCCTGTCGTTCCGGCTCTGGTCCGGCACGGTCGAGGTGCTGCACGGCATCTCGCTGTCCATCGCGAAGGGCGAAAGGGTCGCGCTTGTGGGCGAAAGCGGCTCGGGCAAGTCGGTCACAGCGCGGATCGTGCTGGGGCTGATACAGGAGCTGAAGGGGGCGACCGTTTCGGGCCGGATCCGTTTCGACGGGCAGGATCTGGGCCGCCTGTCGCCCCGTGCCCGCCATGCCCTGCGCGGCACCGAGATGAGCATGATCTTTCAGGATCCGACCTCGTCCCTCAACCCCGTCTTCCCGATCCTGCGCCAGTTCCGCGAGGTTCTGGCCCGCCGCACCCCCCGCATTTCCGAGGCCGAGGCCCGCGCCCGCGCGACCGAGGCCTTGCGCGAAGTGGCGATCCATGAGGCCGACCGTGTGCTGGCCTCCTATCCGTTCCAGTTGTCGGGCGGCATGAACCAGCGGGTGATGATCGCCATGGCGCTGGCCAACCGGCCCAAGCTTCTGATCGCGGACGAACCGGGCACCGCGCTGGACGTGACGGTGCAGGCGCAGACGCTTGACCTGATGCGCAAGCTGGTGGCCGATCACGGCACCGCCGTCCTGTTCATCAGCCACAACCTTGGCGTGGTCCGCGAATTCGCCGACCGGACCTATGTGATCTACCGCGGCCGGATCGTGGAACAGGGGCCGACAGCGGCTGTCTTTGCCGATCCCCGCCACGCCTATACCCGCGCGCTTCTGGCCGCCCAACCGCGCCTGACGGGCGGGGCCCTGCCCGAGATCGCCGAACGCGACCCGGCGTTCGAGAACCCGATGGAGGTGCATCCGTGATCCTGTCGGTTCGTGATCTGGGCAAGACCTATACGACCGGCACCCATGCGGTGCAGGCGCTGGCGGGCGTGACGCTGGATGTGGCCGAAGGCGACTGCATGGCCGTGGTGGGCGAAAGCGGGTCGGGCAAGTCGACGCTAGCGAACCTGATCCTTGGCCTTTTCCCCGCAACGACCGGCCAGATGATCTTTGACGGCGCCCCCCTGCCCGCGCGCCGCACGCTGGCGCAGCGCCGCGCGATCCAGCTTGTGCAGCAGAACCCGGCCTCGGCGCTCAACCCCCGGCGCAGCGTGGGCGCGTCCATCCGCCTGCCGCTGGACGTGCACGGGATCGGCCGGCCCTCGGAACGCGGGCGGGCGGTCGAACGGCTGCTGGCGGACGTGGGCCTTGACCCCGCCATGGCCAGCCGCGCGCCCTCGGCCCTGTCGGGCGGCCAGCGGCAGCCCGTCGCCATCGCCCGCGCGCTGGCCTGCGGGCCGCGGCTTGTGGTGCTGGACGA
>JAFIEN010000345.1 GCA_020832515.1 Rubellimicrobium sp.
CCCCCCCCCCCCCCGCCCGGTTCAGGCCGGCGGCGCTTCCTCGACGATCACCAGTTCGCGCGTCGCTGCCCCTTTCGCAAAGCCCAGCGCCTCCTGATAGGCGGCCGAATGGTAGCAGTCGCGCGCCGCCTGCATCGACGGGAACCGCGCCACCACATTTCGCGGCCGGTCCGGCCCCTCAAGCTGTTCATAAGCGCCACCCCGCGCCAGAAACACACCGCCATGATCGGCGATCGCCACGGTGGCCCGCCTTGCGTATTCGCCATAGGCCTCGGCGTCATGAACAAGCACATGGGCAATCCAGAGCGCACTCATGCCAATCCCTCCAGTACGGCTTGCGATGCCTTGATCGCCGCATCGGCATTGGCCGCACTCGCCGCGCCCCCCTGCGCCAGATCGGGCCGCCCGCCACCGCCCTTGCCGCCCAGTTCCGCCACAGCCGCGCGCAACAGATCGACCGCAGACACCCGCCCCGTCAGATCCGCCGTCACACCTGCGGCAACCGCCGCCTTGCCCTCGGCCTCGGCAATCAGCAGCACCACGCCCGAGCCGATCTCGGCCTTGATCCCGTCGACCAGCGCCGGAAGATCCTTGCCCGTCACACCCGACAACACCTGTGCCCGGAAGGCGATCCCGCCCACGCTCCGCATCTCTCCGACAGCCTTGCCGCCGCCCATCGCCAGATCCCTGCGCAGCTGCGCCACTTCGTTCTCGAGCGCCCGCCTCTCGGCCGACAGCGCCCGCACCCGCTCCACCACCTCGCCCAGCGGCGCCTTGAGCACGCCCGCCACCTCGGCCAGCATCCGCTCGCGCCCCGCCAGATGGTCAAGCGCGGCCTGCCCGGTCAGCGCCTCGACCCGCCGCACCCCGGCGCTCGACGCGCTGTCCGACATCAGGACAAAGGCCCCGATATCCCCCGTCCGCGCCACATGCGTGCCGCCGCAGAGCTCAAGCGAATAGGTCGCGTGATCCGCGCCCTTGCCCGACCCGGACCACCGGCCCATCGACACGACCCGCACCTCATCGCCGTATTTCTCGCCGAACAGCGCCTGCGCCCCGAGGCTGCGTGCCTCGTCCGGCGTCATGATCCGTGTCTCGACCGCGCTGTTCTGGCGGATCATCGCATTGACCTCGGCCTCGGCCCCGCGCATCTCGGCCTCGCTCAACCCCTTGGCATGGCTGAAATCGAACCGCAGCCGGTCGGGCGCATTGAGCGATCCGCGCTGCGCCACATGATCGCCCAGCGCACGCCGCAGCGCCTCGTGCAGCAGATGCGTCGCCGAATGATTGGCCCGGATCGCAGCCCGCCGCGCGTGATCGACCTCAAGCTTCGCGGGCTGGCCGCGCAGCACGGTGCCCTCCACCACCTCGGCGATATGCAGGAACACGCCCGCGACCTTCTTCGTATCGCTCACCCGCGCCATGCCGGTATCGGTGCGGATGAATCCCTGGTCGCCCACCTGCCCGCCGCTTTCGGCATAGAAGGGCGTCTGGTTGACGACGATCTGGACCGCCTGCCCCGCTTCGGCCGCGCCCGCCTCGGCCCCGTCGCGCACCAGCGCCACGATCTGCCCCTCGGCACTTTCCAGGTCATAGCCCAGGAACTCGGTCACCCCATGCGCCTCGGCGATGTCGTACCAGAGGCTCGCATCCGCCGCCTCGCCCGTCCCGGCCCAGGCCGCGCGCGCCTTGGCCTTCTGCTCGGCCATGGCGGCATCGAACCCCGCCACATCCACGCCGCGCCCCTTCTCGCGCAGCGCATCCTGCGTCAGGTCCAGCGGAAACCCATAGGTGTCGTAAAGCCGGAACGCCGTCGCCCCCGGAAGTTCGGCCCCCTCGGCCAGCCCCTCAAGCTCCTCGTCCAGCAGCCTCAGCCCCCGGTCGAGTGTCTGCTTGAACCGCGTCTCCTCGGCCCTCAGCGTCTCCTCGATCAGGGCGCGGGCCTGTCCCAGCTCGGGATAGGCCGCCCCCATCTCCTGCACCAGTGCGGGCACCAGCCGGTGCATCACCGGGTCTTTGGCCCCCAGAAGATGCGCATGCCGCATCGCGCGCCGCATGATCCGGCGCAGCACATAGCCCCGCCCCTCGTTCGAGGGCATCACCCCGTCCGCGATCAGGAACGAGGTCGAGCGCAGATGATCCGCGATGACCCGGTGATGCGTCTTGCCCGGCCCGTCGGGGTCAACGCTGGTCGCATGGGCCGAGGCCTCGATCAGCGCGCGCATCAGATCGGTGTCGTAATTGTCGTGCTTGCCTTGCAGCAGCGCGCCGATCCGCTCCAGCCCCATGCCCGTGTCGATCGACTGCATGTCGAGCACCCGCAGGCTGCCATCCGCCAGCTGCTCGTTCTGCATGAAGACAAGGTTCCAGATCTCGATGAACCGGTCGCCATCCTCTTCGGCGCTGCCCGGCGGGCCGCCCCAGATGCTCGGCCCGTGGTCATAGAAGATCTCGGTGCAAGGCCCGCAGGGCCCCGTGGGCCCCATCCGCCAGAAATTGTCGTCGGTGGGAATGCGGATGATCCGATCCTCGGGCAGGCCCGCCACCTTCTTCCAGATCTGGGCCGCCTCGTCGTCGGTGTGATAGACCGTGACCAGAAGCTTCGACCTGTCGATCCCGAAATCCCGCGTCAGCAGTTCCCAGGCAAAGGGGATCGCGTCCGCCTTGAAGTAATCCCCAAAACTGAAATTCCCCAGCATCTCGAAGAAGGTATGATGCCGGGCCGTATAGCCCACATTGTCGAGGTCATTGTGCTTGCCGCCCGCGCGCACGCATTTCTGCGCCGTGGTCGCGCGCTTGTAGTCGCGCGTCTCGATGCCGGTGAACAGGTTCTTGAACTGCACCATGCCCGAATTCGCGAACATGAGCGTGGGATCGTTCCGCGGCACGAGCGGAGAGGAGGCGACGATCTCATGCCCGTTGCGGGCGAAGAAGTTCAGGAAGGTCGAACGGATCTCGGAAAGGCTGGTCATGGCGGTCCTGTCAGCGAAAGCTGTGGCGGCCCCGCTGCATTATCCCCCCCGTGCGGTAGGGTCCAGCCTCCTGGCGCAGGACAGCCCTGCCTGAAACGCGGCTTTCCCTTCTTTTGTTCCCAAATATCCCGGGGGGAGCCGCGCCAGCGGCGGGGGCAAAGCCCCCCTGAACCGCCTCACATCTCGACGAGATCGTCATCCTCGCCCGCAGGCCCCTCGGGCATCGAGAAGTCAAGCCCATGGGCCGCCCGGATCTTGTCCTCGATCGACAGGGCGACCGAGGCATTCTCCTTCAGGAAGGTCTTGGCATTCTCGCGCCCCTGACCGATCCTCTCGTCGCCGTAGGAATACCAGGCCCCCGATTTCTCGACCACGCCCGCCTTGACGCCCAGATCCAGGATTTCCCCGGTCTTGGAGATGCCTTCGCCATACATGATGTCGAATTCGACCTCCTTGAAGGGCGGGGCCACCTTGTTCTTGACCACCTTCACGCGGGTGGAATTGCCCACCACCTCGTCGCGGTCCTTGACCGCGCCGATGCGGCGGATATCCAGTCGCACGCTCGCGTAGAATTTCAGCGCATTGCCCCCGGTCGTGGTCTCGGGGCTGCCGAACATGACGCCGATCTTCATCCGGATCTGATTGATGAAGATCACCATGCAGTTCGACCGCGAGATCGAACCCGTCAGCTTGCGCATCGCCTGGCTCATCAGGCGGGCATGGACGCCCACGGACGAATCGCCCATGTCGCCCTCGAGCTCGGACTTGGGCGTCAGGGCGGCGACCGAATCGACCACCACAAGGCTGACCGCGCCCGACCGCACCAGCGTATCGACAATCTCCAGCGCCTGTTCGCCCGTATCGGGCTGCGAGATCAGGAGCTCGTCCAGGTTCACGCCCAGTTTCTTGGCATATTGCGGGTCAAGCGCATGTTCGGCATCGACGAAGGCGCAGACACCGCCGGCCTTCTGCGCCTCGGCCACCACATGCAGCGTCAGCGTCGTCTTGCCCGAGGATTCGGGGCCATAGATCTCGATGATCCGGCCCTTGGGCAGCCCGCCGATCCCCAGCGCGATATCAAGGCCCAGCGACCCGGTCGAGATCGCCTCGATCTCGGCCATCTGGTTCTGGCCGCCCAGCTTCATGATCGAGCCCTTGCCGAACTGGCGCTCGATCTGTTGCAGCGCGCTTTCCAGCGCCTTGGCCCGGTCGGCCGTTTTCTTGTCGCTCATAGTGAGAAGGTCTGCCGTTGCCATGTTCGCCATCCTTATTCCACAGCCCGTGTCAGGCGG
>JAFIEN010000346.1 GCA_020832515.1 Rubellimicrobium sp.
GGCTGACCACCGACATCTACCCCGCCGATTTCGGCTGGACCCCGGACTATCGCAAGCCGGGCGAGCGGATCGAATGGTGGTATCACAACATGGGATCCGTCACCGGCGCGGGCGTGGCCGAGATCACCAACCAGATGGACTATGACGACGAGGTCGCCTTCATGGCGGGCCAGAAGCTTTACGACCTTGCCCGCGCCACCGATCGCCGGCCATGGTGCCTGACCGTCAGCTTCACCCATCCGCATGATCCCTATGTCGCGCGGCGGCAGTACTGGGACCTTTACGAGGATTGCGCCCATCTTCTGCCCAGGGTCCCCGCCATCCCCTACGAGGCGCAGGACCCCCATTCGCGTCGCATCTTCGACGCCAACGACTGGCGCAGCTACGACATCACCGAAGACCACGTCCGCCGCGCCCGCCGCGCCTATTTCGCCAATATCAGCTATCTCGACGACAAGATCGGTGCGCTTCTCGACATCATGGAGCGGACCGGACAGGAGGCGGTGATCGTCTTCGTCTCGGACCACGGCGACATGCTGGGCGAGCGGGGGCTGTGGTACAAGATGTGCTTCTACGAAGGCTCGTCGCGGGTGCCGCTGATGATCGCGGGCCCCGGAGTGGCGCCGGGGCGGGTGGAGGATCCCGTCTCGACCATCGACCTGTGCCCGACGCTCTGCGATCTGGCGGGTGTCTCGATGGCCGAGGTCATGCCCTGGACCGACGGCGAAAGCCTTGTTCCGCTGGCGGGCGGTGCGCGGCGCGAAAGCCCGGTCGCGATGGAATATGCCGCCGAGGCGAGCGAGGCGCCGCTGATCGGGCTGCGGCAGGGTCGGTGGAAATACACCGCCTGCCGCCTCGACCCCGAGCAGTTGTTCGATCTTGCCGAAGACCCCGACGAGCGTTGCAACCTTGCCGCCGAGCCGGCCCATGCCGCCACGCTTGCGCGGTTTCGCGGCATGGCGGCCGGGCGATGGGACGAGCCGCGCTTCGATGCCGAGGTCCGCGAAAGCCAGGCCCGCCGCCACGTGGTCTACGAGGCACTGCGCAACGGAGCCTATTTCCCATGGGATTTCCGGCCGCTGCGCGATGCGTCCGAACGCTTCATGCGCAACCATATGGATCTGAACGTGCTGGAAGACAGCCGCCGGTTTCCGCGCGGGAAGTGACGGCAGCCAAGGCGGCGCATCTGCAAGGGCAAGCAGGTGTGTCAGCATGGCAGACGGGGCTTGTGCACAACAAGTATACAACCTACAAGATGGCAATGCCCGCCCCTCACGGAAGGACGTTCCATGCCCGCCCCGATCTTCTCAGGCACGATCCCCGCGTTGATGACGCCCTGCAAACCCGACCGGACGCCCGATTTCGACGCCCTTGTCGCCCGGGCCGAGGCGCTGATCGGTGCGGGCATGCGGGCCGTGGTCTATTGCGGCTCGATGGGGGACTGGCCGCTGCTGACGGATGAAGAGCGGATGGAGGGCGTGGCCCGCCTTGTCGCCGCAGGCGTTCCGGTGATCGTGGGCACGGGTGCTGTCAACACGAAGGTCGCCGTAGCGCACGCGGCCCACGCCGCAAAGGTGGGGGCGGCGGGCCTGATGGTCATTCCCCGTGTCCTGTCGCGCGGGCCGGTGGTGGCGGCACAGAAGGACCACTTCAAGGCGATCCTGTCCGCTGCGCCCGATCTTCCGGCGGTGATCTACAACAGCCCCTATTACGGCTTCGCCACCCGCGCCGACCTGTTCTTCGCGCTCAGGGCCGAGCATCCCAACCTTGTCGGCTTCAAGGAATTCGGCGGACCCGAGGACCTGTCCTATGCCGCCGAGCATATCACCAGCCGCGATGCCGAGGTCACGCTGATGATCGGCGTCGATACCTGCGTCTTCCACGGCTATGTCAACTGCGGCGCGACGGGCGCGATCACCGGCATCGGCAATGTGCTCCCGCGCGAGGTGCTGCATCTGACGGCGCTTTGCGAGGCGGCGGCCAGGGGCGATGCTGCCGCGCGGCGGTTCGCCAGGGAACTGGACGAGGCGATGATGGTCCTGTCCACTGTGGACGCAGGCCCCGATCTGGTGTTGTTCTTCAAGCATATGATGGTGCTGAAGGGCCATGCCGAATTCACCCTTCATTTCAACGAGACGGACGCCCTCTCCGACAGCCAGCGCGGCTTCTGCGAGGCGCAGCTGGCGCTGTTCGACGCATGGTATGCCGACTGGATCCGCGATCCAGAGGTCGCGAAGTACCGGGTCTGAGGCCAAGGCCCCGAGGCCCCGGTCATGAACGACAAGCACCAGTCCGGCGCGGATGTCATCGTCGTCGGCGCGGGCGTGATCGGCCTGTCGGTGGCACTTTCGGCGCGCGCGCGGGGATTGTCGGTCATCGTGATCGACCGCGAAGGGCCGGCGGCGGGCGCCTCGGCCGGGAATGCCGGCGCGCTGGCCTTCACCGATATCTTCCCCCTCGCCTCGCCGGGCATCATTCGCCGCGCGCCCCGCTGGCTTCTTGATCCGCTGGGGCCGCTGACCATCCCGCCCGCCTATGCGCGCCGGATCGCGCCATGGCTCTGGCGGTTCTGGCGGGCTTCCTCGCCCGCCTGGGTCGCGGCTTCCACTCATGCCCAGACGGCGCTGATGCGGCTGTCGCAAGCGGCGCTCGATCCGTTTCTTCTGCGCGAGGGGCTGACCGGGTTCCTGCGGCGCGAGGGGCAGTTGCAGCTTTACGAGGGCGAGGCCGCCTTCCGCGCCTCGCTTCCCGGCTGGGAGGCGCGCGCGAGGGAAGGGATCGCCTTCCGCCATCTGCAGGGCGACGCGATCGCCGAGGTTCAGCCCGGCCTTGCCCCCCGCTTTACCCATGCCGCCTTCACCCCCGGTTGGTGTTCGGTCAGCGATCCGAAGGACTATACCCTTGCCCTTGCCGACCGCTTCCGCGCAGCCGGGGGCGAGATCCGCATCACTGATGCACAGGCGATCCTGCCGACGGGGGTGCAGACCTCGGAAGGCGATCTGCGCTGCTGCAAGTTGGTCATTGCCGCCGGGGCCTTTTCCCACCGCCTTGCCCGCACCGCCGGTGTCGCCATCCCGCTGGAAACCGAGCGCGGCTACAACACCACGCTTCCCGCCGATGCCTTCGACCTGCGCACCCATCTGACCTTCGAGGCGCATGGTTTTGTCGTGACAAGGCTGACCTCGGGCATAAGGGTCGGCGGCGCGGTGGAACTGGGCGGGCTTTCGCTGCCCCCGAACTACGCGCGGGCGGATGCCATGCTGAAGAAGGCCGCGAGCTTCCTGCCGGGGCTGAAGACAAGTGGCGGGCGGCAATGGATGGGTTTTCGCCCCTCGCTTCCCGACAGCCTGCCCGCCATCGGCCCGCTGCCCGGCCGCCCGGATGTGATCTGCGCCTTCGGCCACGGCCATCTGGGGTTGACGCAGTCCATCGGCACGGCCGAGATCGTGGCAGACCTGCTGACCGGGCGGACCCCGGCCATCGACCTTGCCCCCTACTCCCCCGACCGCTTCTGACGCGAAGGCCCCCCAAATGGCGACCCATACCTTCCAGTGCATCGACGGCCATACCTGCGGCAACCCCGTGCGCCTTGTCTCGGGCGGCGGCCCCCGGCTTGAGGGGGCCGACATGCTGGAACGCCGGGCGCATTTCCTGCGCGAGTTCGACTGGATCCGGACAGGGTTGATGTTCGAGCCGCGCGGCCATGACATGATGTCGGGCAGCATCCTCTATCCCCCCACGCGGCCCGATTGCGACGTTGCCGTGCTGTTCATCGAAACCTCGGGCTGTCTGGCCATGTGCGGCCACGGCACGATCGGCACGATCACGATGGGGATCGAGAACGGCCTGATCCATCCCCGCGAACCCGGCAAGCTGTCGATCGAGACGCCCGCCGGCAAGGTCGACATCGCCTACCGGCAGGAGGGGCGTTTCGTCGAAGAGGTGCGGCTGACCAATGTGCCCTCCTTCCTTCATGCCGAGGGGCTGACGGCACAGGTGGATGGGCTGGGCGAGATCGTGGTCGACGTGGCCTATGGCGGGAACTTCTACGCCATCGTCGAGCCGCAGAAGAACTTTCGCGACATGGCGGATTTCACCGCGGGCGAGCTGGTGGGCTATTCCCCCAAACTCCGCGCCGCGCTGAACGCGGCCTACGATTTCACCCATCCGCTGGACCCACGGATCAATGGCCTGTCCCATATCCTCTGGACCGGCGCGCCGCGCGCGCAAGGGGCGCATGCCCGCAACGCGGTCTTCTA
>JAFIEN010000347.1 GCA_020832515.1 Rubellimicrobium sp.
GCGCAAGGCGGGGGTCGCGGAAGGCGCGGGAAAGGTCGGCGGCCATGCTGCGGTGCGGGGCCATGTCATGCGCAAGGCGGGGTTGGCGCAGCACGCGGGCGACAAGGGCGGCCTGCGAGGGGCGGGCCGCCTGCATCATCGGCGCGTCGAAGGCGTCGAACAGCCGCGCACTGCGGGCGCGGAAGGCGCGATAGTCCTCAACCGCCGCCGCGCCGAAGGCTGCGTCCAGGTTGGCAAGCGTCCGGTCGGGATCGGCCATCAGGTCGAAGACGGTCCCGTCCTCCCAGTAATGCCGCGCAAGGACGGAAAGCGGCAGCAGGGTGACGTGATCCTCAAGCCGCTCTCCGGCCTCGGCGAACAGCGCCTCGAAGACCGGGCGCAGGGTCAGGACGGTCGGCCCCGCATCCACCGGTCCGGCGGCCGAGGGCAGGGTGCGCATCTTGCCGCCCGCCGTGGGTGCGGCCTCGATCACGGTGACGGCGCAACCGGCCTGCGACAGGCGCAGCGCGGCCGCCAGCCCGCCGATCCCGGCCCCCACGATCACCACGCGCCGCCCTGACATTCCTTGCCTGTCTGCCATTCGATCCCGGTCAACAGCCGCGCCCGGCGTGTAGGCGCAAGAGTATTGTTGACTCACGTGGAGAAAGTGTCCAGTCTAATTGACACTATGATTGTCTGTTTTGATTGACAGTCGATCCGGCAAGACGACAGGGAGAGCAGGGGCATGGCATCACCGCAGCGGATCGAAAGCGCGATGCGCGAGGCCATCCGGCAGGGCCAGGGTCGGGGTGTCGGCACACGGACCCGGCTTGCGGCGGCGCTGGATTATGCCGTGACGCCCGGCGGCGCGCGGATCCGGCCGACGATCCTGATGTCGGTCGCCATGGCCTGCGGCGACGATCGCCCCGCGCTGACCGATGCCGGCGCTGTGGCGCTGGAGCTGATCCATTGTGCGAGCCTTGTCCATGACGACCTGCCGATGTTCGACGATGCCGACCTGCGCCGGGGAAAGCCCGCGCTGCACCGTGCCTTTTCCCAGCCGATCGCGCTTCTGGCGGGCGACAGCCTGATCGTGATGGCCTTCGAAGTGCTGGCGCGTGCCGGCGCGGCCGATCCCGGGCGCGCCCTGGCGATGATCGGGGTGCTGGGCAAGCGCACGGGCATGCCCTTCGGCATCTGCGCGGGCCAGGGCTGGGAGAGCGAGGAGGTGATCGACCTTTCCGCCTATCATCAGGCCAAGACCGGCGCGCTGTTCATCGCGGCGACCCAGATGGGCGCGCTTGCGGCCGGGCAGGAGTCCGAGCCCTGGGAAGAGCTGGGCGCCCGCATCGGCGAGGCCTTCCAGGTGGCCGACGACCTGCGCGACGCGCTTTGCGACGAGGCGACACTGGGCAAGCCCGCCGGGCAGGACGATCTGCACGGCCGGCCCAATGCGGTCCGCGAACTTGGCGTGCGCGGCGCCGTGGCGCGGCTCGATGACATTCTGGCGGGCGCGATCTCGTCGATCCCGAAATGCCCCGGCGAGGGGCAGCTGGCGCAGATGGTGCGCGCCTATGCCAGCCGGCTGGTGCCGGCGGCGGCGCGCGACCGGCTGCTCATGCCGGGCGAGTAGCATGGTGCCGCAAGCCGGAAAATGCACATTTTCCTGCCTGCCCGCCGCAGGCGCGGGCAGGCGCGGGATTTGGGCAAATTCCGCGGCCCCCCCCCCCCCCGGGGCGCGGGGGGGGGGGGGGGGGGGTGGCCGCCCCCCCCCCCCCCCCCCCCCGCGGGCGCGGGGCCCCCCCCCCCGGCGCCGGGCGCGCTCCATGGCTGACCTTGGATTGCCCGCACGACCCCGCCCCGCAAGCGGCGCGCGCTGGATCAACCGCCTTGCCGCCTCGCGCCGGTTCCAGCGCTGGGCCGCCCGCTTTCCCCTGACCCGCGGCATCGTCCGACGCGAGGGCGAGGCGATGTTCGACCTTGTCGCAGGCTTTTGCCATTCACAGATCCTGCAGGCCCTGGTCGAGCTTGATATCCCTTCCATGCTGCTCGACCACGATGCCGATGTCGCCACGCTGGCCCGCCGCGCCACGGTTCCGACCGACCGGATGGCGGTGCTGCTGAATGGCGGGGTCGCGATCGGCATCCTGTCCCGCCGCCGCTCGGGCCGCTACGGGCTCAGCCGTCGGGGTGCTGCCCTGACCGCCGTCCCCGGTCTTGCCGGCATGATCCGCCACCACGCCGTCCTCTACCGCGACCTTGCCGATCCCGCGGCCTTTTTCCGCGGCGAGACCGAGACCGGGCTTGCCGCCTTCTGGCCCTATGTCTTCGGCGCCGGTGCCGCGACCGATCCGGGCCAGGCCGCCGCCTATTCCCGGCTGATGGCCGAAAGCCAGGTGCTGGTGGCCGAAGATACGCTGGCTGCCGTCCCGCTTTCCGGCGTGGGCCACCTGATGGATGTCGGCGGCGGCACCGGAGCCTTTCTGGCCGCCGTGGCCGTGGATCATCCCGGTCTTCGCCTGACCCTGTTCGATCTGCCCGCCGTCGCCCCCGCCGCCCGGCACCGGTTCGAGGCGATGGGCGCGTCCGACCGGCTGAGCATCGTTCCCGGGTCCTTCCGCGACGATCCGCTGCCCCTTGGCGCCGATGCGATCAGCCTTGTCCGTGTGCTCTACGACCATTCCGACGCGACCGTCCGCGCGCTTCTTGCGGCGGTTCGGCTGGCCCTGCCGCCCGGCGGACGGCTGATCGTGTCGGAACCGATGACCGGCGGGGATCGGCCCGAACGGGCGGGTGACGCCTATTTCGCGCTTTACTGCATGGCGATGCGCACCGGGCGGGCCCGGTCGGCGGCGCAGATCGCGAAGCTTGTGCAGGAGGCAGGCTTCGGCAGCATCCGGACACCCCGCATGGCCCGACCCTTCGTCACATCCGTCGTAACAGCTGTCAGGCTAGGTTGACACTTTTTATGTCTAAACAGATTGACATAACTACCTGTCAGGTTAAACTTACACATGAAGGACATGTTCGAGGCGAATCCCCGAAGAGTTCGGGGGCCAGGACATGGGAGGACCGTTGCCGTGGATAGCCGTGCCGTCATTCTGAACGCACCGGGCCAGCTTTCGCTGGACTGGCTGCCCATCATCGAGCCCGCATCCGGGGATCTGGTCGTCGAAATCAGCCATTCCGGCATCTCGACCGGGACCGAAAAGTTGTTCTGGACCGGCGAGATGCCCCCCTTTCCCGGCATGGGCTATCCGCTTGTCCCCGGCTACGAGGCCGCGGGCGAAGTGGTCGAGGCCGGGGCCGACACAGGCTTTCGCACCGGCGAGCGCGTCTTCGTCCCCGGGGCGTCCTGCTATCAGGGTGCGCATGGGCTGTTCGGCGGGGCCTCGTCCCGCGTCGTGACCAAGGCGTCGCGCGTCAGCCGGATCGACGCGGGCCTTGGTGCCGAGGGTGCGCTTCTGGCCCTGGCCGCGACCGCCCGGCACGCAATGGCGGGCCCGGACAAGGCGGTGCCCGACCTGATCGTGGGTCACGGCGTACTGGGCCGTCTGCTGGCCCGCCTGACTGTCGCCGCCGGTGCGCCCGCGCCCACCGTCTGGGAAATCGACCCGGCCCGGATGGGCGGTGCCGCCGGATACCAGGTCACCACGCCCGAGGCCGATCCCCGGCGCGATTACATGTCCGTCTATGACGCTTCGGGCCGGTCCGACCTGCTGGACGATCTGGTCCGCCGCATCGGCAAGGGCGGCGAGGTCGTGCTGGCGGGCTTCTATACCCAGCCGCTCAGCTTTGCGTTTCCGCCGGCCTTCATGAAGGAGGCCCGCTTCCGCATCGCCGCCGAATGGGCCGCCGACGATATGGTCGCCACGCGCCGGCTTGTGGAAAGCGGGGCGCTTTCGCTTTCGGACCTGATCACCCACACCCGCCCGGCGGATGACGCGGCCGAGGCCTATGCCACGGCCTTTGGCGATCCCGCCTGCCTGAAGATGATCCTCGACTGGAAGGCCGCCGCATGACCCTCGACATTCCGAACCTCAAGGATTTCGACCAGAGACTGCGCGACGAGGCGCATGAGGAACTGGACGAGATTGTCACGACCGAGCCGACCAAGAAGACCCAGATCATCGCGATCTACGGCAAGGGCGGCATCGGCAAGAGCTTCACGCTGGCCAATCTCAGCCACATGATGGCCGAACAGGGCAAGCGTGTCCTGCTGATCGGCTGCGACCCGAAATCCGACACCACCAGCCTTCTGTTCGGCGGCA
>JAFIEN010000348.1 GCA_020832515.1 Rubellimicrobium sp.
GGCCCCATGACACCCATCCGCCTGATCCGGGGCATCGTCACCGTCGGGTTCTGGACGCTGATCTCTCGCGTCGCGGGCTTTGCGCGGGATGTGGTCATGGCGGCCTACCTGGGCGCGGGGCCGGTGGCCGAGGCCTTTCTCGTGGCCTTCAGCTTGCCCAACATGTTCCGCCGCTTCTTCGCGGAAGGCGCGTTCAACATGGCCTTCGTGCCCATGTTCTCGAAAAAGCTGGAGGGGGGCGAGGATGCCGAGGGCTTTGCCCGCGACGCCTATTGGGGGCTGGCGTCGCTTCTGATCGTCTTCACGCTGGCGGGGCTCGCGGCGATGCCGCTTCTGGTGCTGGCGATGGCGGCCGGGTTCCGGGGGGACGAGCGGTTCGATCTGGCCGTCCTCTATGGCCGGATCGCCTTTCCCTACATCCTGTTCATCTCGCTGACGGCGCTGCTGTCGGGGATGCTGAACGCGGGCGGGCGGTTCATCGCCACCTCGGCGGTGCCGATCCTGATGAACGTGGTCTTCATCGGCGGCCTCGTCCTGGCCGACTGGCAGGGCTGGGACGCAGGCCTGACCCTGTCCTGGGCGGTGCCGGTGGCGGGCGTGGTGCAATGGGCGGCGATCTGGCTTGCGGTGCGGCGGATGGGGTTCTCGGTCCGGTTCCGCTGGCCGCGACTGACGCCGGAACTCAAGCGGCTGGCGATCATCGCGGGGCCGGCGCTGCTGGCCGGCGGCGTGGTGCAGATCAACCTGATCGTGGGGCGGCAGGTGGCCAGCTTCACCGAAGGCGCGGTGGCGTGGCTGTCCTATGCGGACCGGCTGTACCAGCTGCCCTTGGGCGTGGTGGGCATCGCCATCGGCGTGGTGCTTCTACCGGACCTTTCGCGCAGGTTGCGGGCGGGGGATACGGCGGGCGGGCAGGATGCCTTCAGCCGGGCGATGGAGTTTTCACTCGCGCTCACCATGCCGGCTGCGGTGGCGCTGATGGTGATTTCGGTGCCGCTGATCTCGGTCCTGTTCGAGCGCGGCGCCTTCGGCCCCGAGGATACGGCGAACACGGCGCTGGCGCTGGCGGTCTATGGCGCGGGGCTGCCGGCCTTCGTCATGCAGAAGGTGCTGCAGCCGCTATACTACGCGCGCGAGGATACGCGGCGGCCGTTCAACTATGCGGTCGTGTCGATGTTCATCAATGCCGGCGGGGCGGTGGGGCTGATGCCGTTCATCGGCTTCATCGCGGCGGCGCTGGCGACCACGCTGGCGTCCTGGGGGATGGTGCTGCAGCTTTGGCTGGGCTCGCGCGCGATGGGGGCTGCGGCCGAGCCCGACGCCCGCATGCGGGCGCGGATCTGGCGGATCGTGGCCGTCTCGGTGGCGATGGGGGCGGTGCTCTGGGGGCTGCAACTGCTGCTGGGTGACGCGCTGGCCGATCCGAAACTGCGCTATCCGGCGCTGGCCGGGCTGGTGGCGGCGGGCATGGGGGTCTATTTCACGCTGGGCTTTCTTGTCGGGGCCTTCCGCTGGATCGAACTCAAGGCTTCGTTCCGCCGCTGACAGCCGGAAAATGAAATTTTCCGGCGCGGAATTCGCCCCGAATTCCGCCCCCGGCCCTAACGGCTGCGCAACCGCTCAAGCAGCGCCGCCCATCCCCCGGGCGCGACCACCACCGACAGGACGAATCCCGTCGCGAAACCCGCAAGATCCGCCACCCAGGACGGCTGCGCCCCGAAGAGCAACCCGAACAGCAGTTGCAGAAACAACAGGACCCCGATCAGCCGGAACGCCTGCAACCGGTTGCCCCCCGTCTCGCCCAGCCGCGTCCAGAGGATGAAGCTGTAGGCCCCGATCAGCCCGTAGACGGCCGGATAGACGCCATAGAGCGGCGGATTGCCCGCAACCAGAATGCCGAAAGCCACCGCCCCGAGGATGGTCGAGGCGAAGAAGACCACCAGCAGGGCCGCCGCGCTGAAGACCTCGCCCACGAACTTGCCCAGCGCCAGCAGAAGCACCACGCCGAAGATCGTGTGGGTCACGGATCCATGCACGAAGGCATAGGTGACGAAGCGCCGGATCAGGTCCATCGAGCGGTTGCCCGCCACGACAAGATCCCAGACCGCCGGGGAAAAGGCATAGTCGCCCAGCGCCGACACCCGCCAGCCGATCCCCCCCTGCCCGCCCAGAACGCCCGCCGCGGCCAGCTGGAAGACGATCTCGATCCCCGCGACCAGAAGGGCAAGTGCCACGACTACGGGCGGGATCGCATTGAACGGGCTTTCCGGCTGCATGACTGACCTCCGCGTCATCCGGGCCGGTTGCTTGACGATGGCCCGCCCCCTCGCTAAGCCACCCGGGCCTTCAAATCCAGCAGGACCAGCTCCATGACCGAGACGCGTTTCACCCCCCGTGTCTTTTCCGGCATCAAGCCGTCGGGCGGCCTTACGCTGGGCAATTACCTTGGCGCGATCAAGCGTTTCGTCGCCATGCAGGGCGGCGGGTTCGAGACGATCTATTGCGTCGTCGACCTGCACGCCATCACCGTCTGGCAGGATCCCGCCGGCTTGCGCGACGCCACGCGCGAGGTGGCGGCAGGCTATCTGGCCGCAGGCATCGACCCTGCCCGCTCGATCCTCTTCAACCAGAGCCAGGTCAGCCAGCATGCCGAACTGGGCTGGATCTTCAACTGCGTGGCCCGCGTCGGCTGGATGAACCGGATGACGCAGTTCAAGGACAAGGCGGGATCGAATGCCGAGAAGGTCAGCCTCGGCCTATACGCCTATCCCTCGCTCATGGCGGCCGATATCCTGCTCTATCACGCGACCCATGTGCCGGTGGGCGAGGATCAGAAGCAGCATGTGGAACTCACGCGCGATATCGCCGCCAAGTTCAACCATGATTTCGGGGTGGAGTTCTTTCCCCTGACCACCCCGGTGATCGAGGGCCCCGCCACCCGCGTGATGAACCTGCGCGACGGGACGAAGAAGATGTCGAAGTCGGGCGAAAGCGACATGGAGCGCATCAACATGACCGATGATGCCGATACCATCTCGAAAAAGCTGAAGAAGGCCCGCACCGACCCCGCCCCCCTGCCCGAGACGCTGGACGAGCTCGAAGGCCGCCCGGAAGCGAGAAACCTTGTGGGCATCTATGCGGCGCTGGCCGACATGACGCCCGAGGCGGTGATCGCGGAGCATGCGGGCGCGGGCTGGGGCACGTTCAAGCCTCTGCTGGCCGATCTTGCGGTCGAGAAGCTTGCACCCATCTCGACCGAGATGGCCCGTTTGATGGCAGATCCGGGCGAGATCGACCGCATCCTCGGTCAGGGTGCCGAAAAAGCCCGCTCCATCGCCGAGCCGATCCTGCGTCAGACCTACGATATCGTGGGGCTTTTGCGGAGCTGAGCGGCCCGGACGGTTCGAACGTCCCGGGCGGCC
The DNA here is from genome assembly GCA_020832515.1 of Rubellimicrobium sp. Lineage (GTDB taxonomy): Bacteria > Pseudomonadota > Alphaproteobacteria > Rhodobacterales > Rhodobacteraceae > JAFIEN01. Next base: position 3,423 of record JAFIEN010000348.1, read on the forward strand.
GGGAATCATCGGCCGCGTCGCGGGTGCGACCGCGCGGCATGCCGCCAACGCACTGGCCGCAAGTGCAGGAGTGCACATCTGACGTTGATTCGTGCATCTTTTGTGCGCCGACTTTTCTGGATATCCCTGTTCCCGGCACTTGAAGGAGACCGCGATGCCCAGCCTTGCCCCGCCTGCAACCCGGATCGGTCATGTCCATCTGAAGGTCGCCGACCTCGATCGCGCCATCGCCTTCTACCGCGACGTGATCGGGCTGGAGGTCACCCAGCGATACGGTCCCTCGGCCGCGTTCCTTTCGGTCGGGGGATATCACCACCACCTTGGCCTCAATACATGGGAAAGCCGGGGGGCGTCGCCGCCGCCTCCGGGTCATACCGGCCTTTATCACACCGCCTTTCTTTTCCCTGACCGCAAGGCGCTGGCGCAGGTGCTGGCGCGGGTTGTGGCGGCGGGCATCGCTCTTGACGGGGCGGCGGATCATGGCGTGTCGGAGGCGGTGTATCTGCGTGATCCCGACGGAAACGGGGTCGAGCTTTACCGCGACCGCCCCGAGGCCGACTGGCCCCGCGGCCCCGACGGCACCCTGGCCATGAGCAACGCGCCGCTGGACCTCGAGGCGCTTCTGGCCGAGGCCTGAGGCGGGCTTGCCCGGGCTGCGGGCTGTCACATTCCGGTTGCCTCGGCGCGATACCGTCCCGACGCGGCGGTCGTCCCCTGCTGCCGCACTGCCGCCTGGATCTCTGCCTGTCTGCCGGCGGCATCAAGGCGCGGGCCCGCCCATCGGGTGGCCCGGCGCCACTTCGGCCTCGCGCCACCC
>JAFIEN010000349.1 GCA_020832515.1 Rubellimicrobium sp.
GTGGGTCTCCCCGGCGGAGTTACAGTCCGCTGCCGCACCTTGCAGCCCGTCGCCCGCCCGCGCGCGGGACAATGCCCGCAGCGGATGGCGGCGAAATACGCCCGGCCCCCCGACGCGTCAACCACAAAAGCGCGCCCTGAAGAGGCTTGCGGAGGCACCCGTTCAGGGCCAAGACGGTCAGAGAGCCGCGAGGACGACGATGAAGAAGCCGAAATGGGTGATCGAGAAGGAACAGGGGCGCAAGCGCGCCGAGGCCGAGACCATCTGGCTTTTCGGCCTGCACGCCGTGCGCGACGCCCTGCTCAACCCGCGCCGGCACCGGCTGCGCCTTGTCGTGACGCCCAATGCCCGCGACCGGCTGGCCGAGGCCATCGCCACAGCCGGGATCGACCCCGAGATCAGCGACCCCCGCCGCTTTGCCGCCCCTCTCGAGCCCGGCTCGGTCCATCAGGGCGCGGCGCTCGAGGCCAGTCCGCTTGACTGGGGCCCGCTCGATGCGCTGGCGGCAGGGGACGGCCCGATGCCGCCGCGCCTGGTCCTGCTCGACCGGGTGACCGATCCGCATAATGTCGGTGCGATCCTGCGCTCGGCCGAGGTGCTGGGCGCACGCGCGGTGATCGGCGTCCTGCGCCACGCGGCACCCGAAACGGGGGCGCTCGCCAAGGCGGCAAGCGGCGCACTCGAGCGTCAGCCCTATCTGCGCATCCGCAACCTCGCCGAGACGATGGAGGCCCTGCGCAGCATGGGCTACCTGCTCCTCGGCCTCGATGGCGATGGCCCCGTCTCGGTCGCCGAAGCCATCACGGGACAGCGGGACCGGCCGGTCGCCCTTGTCCTCGGGGCCGAGGGCCCCGGCCTTCGCGCCCGCACGCGCGAGACCTGCGACATGCTGGTGCGCATTCCGGCAGCGGGCGGATTCGGGTCGCTCAACGTATCGAATGCGGCTGCGGTGGCGCTCTATGCGCTTTCGCCTGCGGCAGGTGCGTGAGACGATCCTCGTCACGCCTCTGCGAGGGGGCTGGCGCGGGTCGTCGTCAGGCCTCATCTGGTGTGAGTGCCCCTTGAGACCCCCGCGCAGGATCCTGCCATGCCGCTTGCCAGCCTGACCGACCGACGCCAGTTCCTGGCCGGGGCTCTGGCCTTGGGGGCGGGCCTTGCCGCTCCCCTCATGTCGCGCGCGGGTGCGCCCGAGATCTATGCCGAAGGCGGGCTTGCGCTGCGCGGGGCCGATGTCGTGGCATATTTCACCGAAGGTCTGTTCCTGCCAGGCCGGCCCGACATGACGCTCCGCTGGCGCGGCGTGACCTGGCGCTTCGCCACCGACAGGCATCGCGAGCGCTTCGAGATGGATCCGAAAACCTTCCTGCCCCGTTTCGGCGGGTGGTGCGCCTATCACATGGCCGATGGCCAGCGTGTCGCACCCAATCCGGCCGTCTTCGTTCTGCAGGGCAGCGCCCTCTACCTGATGCAGGATCCGGTGCTTCGCGACCGCTGGATCGGCAATGCGCCCGGCCTGATCCGCGCGGCCGAAGGCAACTGGCAACCGGCCCCCGGTCCCTGAGCGCCGCCCGCACCCCATGGGCCTGCAGATGCGCGTCCTGTCATCACTTGCGCTTCACGTTTTCCTGACAGGGTCTTGGGTGCGCAGGAACCGCGCATCATATGATGGCGTGGGGCGTATGTCCGGAACATATACGCTTCTTGTCACTGTCCCTCGTTCCACACCTTCGCGCCCGGCCATGTCCGGGCGCTTTTTTCGTGCCATGCCGGGCACATCATGCGCGGCCGGTCCCTGCCGATATCCGGTTCCCTTGCGACCGTGATCCGGTATAGCGTGCAGAGGCGATGGACCGCGACAGCATGACCTATTCCGACGACCTGTTGCACGGGGTCCTGAAGGGCACCCGGGTGATCGCCGTGGTCGGGGTGTCGGCCAACCCGGTCAGGCCCAGCTTCTACGTGGCGCGCTATCTGGCGCTGAAGGGCTACCGCATCATCCCGGTCAACCCCGGCATCGCGGGCCGGACGCTGTTCGGCGAAACGGTCCGGTCAGATCTCTCCGACTGCCCGCCCGAAGTCGACATGGTCGACATCTTCCGCGCCCCCGAGGCCGTCCCCGGCATCGTCGAGGCCGCACTTGCCCACCTGCCTGCCCTGCGCACCATCTGGATGCAGATCGGCGTGACCCATCCAGAGGCCGCCGCCCGGGCCAAGGCGCGCGGCATCTGCGTGATCCAGAACCGCTGCCCCAAGATCGAATACCAGCGGCTTTTCGGCGAACTCCGGCAGGGCGGTTTCGCCACCGGCATCATTTCCTCGCGCCTCTAGGGCGGTCCGGCCATCCGCTGCGCGCCCCGGTCGCCCACAGTGCCGGCCCAGTCGCACGCCTGACCGCCCGCCCGAAAGCGCTCTCCTCCAACTCTTCCGTTGCAAGATATCCCGGGGGGAGCGGCAAGGCCGCGGGGGGCAGGGGCCCCCATGCGCGGCCAGCGCCCGGGCGCGCAGCCCTCAGCCTGCGAGCGCCTCTTCCAGAAGCGCCAGCACGGCCGCCCGCGGCACCTCCGGGGTCACGAAGGCCTGCCCGATCCCGCGTGCCAGGACAAAGCGCAACTGCCCGTCCACCACCTTCTTGTCCTGCCCCATCAGCCCGAGCAGCCCCTCTGGCCCCGGCAGCGCCTCCCCCAGTCCCGAAAGGTCGCGCCGCATTCCCATCGCCGCCAGATGCGCGGCGACCCGGCCCGGATCCTCCTGCGGACAAAGTCCCAGCCGCGCCGAAAGCGCAAAGGCCAGCGCACAGCCGATCGCCACCCCCTCGCCATGCAGCAGCAGGTCCGAGTAGCCCGTCGCCGCCTCCAGCGCATGGCCGAAGGTATGGCCCAGGTTCAGAAGCGCCCGCTCGCCCTGTTCGGTCTCGTCGCGCAGGACGATCCCCGCCTTCATCTCGCAGGACCGCCGCACGGCCTCTCGCCGCGCGACACGCTCGCCCGCGGCGATGGCGGGCCCCTCTGCCTCGAGCCAGTCGAAAAAGCCCGCATCCCCCAGCAGCCCGTATTTCACCACCTCGCCATAGCCTGACAGAAAGGCGCGCGGCGGCAGGCTGTCGAGCAGCCCGATATCGGCCAGAACCATCGCAGGCTGGTGGAACGCGCCGATCAGGTTCTTGCCCTGCGCGGTGTTGATGCCCGTCTTGCCGCCGACAGAACTGTCGACCTGGGCCAGAAGCGTCGTCGGCACCTGCACGAAGCGCACGCCCCGCCGCAGGATCGCGGCGGCAAAGCCCACCAGATCACCGACCACCCCGCCGCCGAAGGCCAGCACGAGGTCGCCCCGCTCGACCCGGCGTTCCAGAAGCCAGTCGCAACACCGCTCAAGCGCGGGCCAGCCCTTGGTGCCTTCCCCCGGTGGCAGGACCAGCACATCGGACGCGACCCCCGCCGCCGCAAGCCCCGCCTGCAGGGCCGGCCAGTGCAGGGCGGACACGGTCTCGTCCGTGATCACCGCGACCCGCGGTCGGCGAAGCAACGGCGCCAGATGGCGGCCGGCCTCGGCCAGCAGACCCTCGCCGATCAGGATGTCATAGGCGCGGCCGGGAAGCGGCACGCTGACGCGGACGGTGCTTTCATTCATTCAGCGGTCCTTTGGCGCATCATTGGGGTCATCGGCCAGCACATCGGGGCGGGCGCGCAGGCAGTCGATCACCCGGGCGGTCGTCTCCTCGATCGAGAAGCCGGGCTCGGCCGGCACATGGATGTCTGCCAGACGGTAGCACGGTACACGCGCGGCATAGATCGCCTCGAGCGTGGCGCGCGGATCGGCCGTGCGCAGCAGTGGCCGCGTGTCCTTTCCGCGCACCCGTGACCAGAGCATCTCGAGCGGCACATCCAGCCAGACCGCCACGCCCCGTTCGGCGATGGTCCGGCGGTTGCGCTCCTGGATGAAGGCGCCGCCGCCGGTGGACAGGATCGAGGGCGAACCCGACAGCAGCCGCGCGATCACTTCGGCCTCGCGGTCGCGGAAGAAGGCCTCGCCGTCGCGGGCAAAGATCTCGGCGATGGTCGCGGCGGCGGCCGCCTCGATCTCGGCATCACTGTCAAGAAAGGGCACCCCCAGCCGCTCGGCAAGTGATCGGCCGATCGCGGTCTTGCCCGATCCCATCATGCCGACCAGCGCCACCGTCCGCAAAAGCCGCGGACGCCGACCGGCATGGGATGCGGTCGACTTCCCGCGCCCCGCACCCA
>JAFIEN010000350.1 GCA_020832515.1 Rubellimicrobium sp.
GCCGGCCGTGTCCTTCCGCTTCAACACCCAGGGCGGGCGCGCCTTCGGCGATTTCACCGCCCAGAACATCGGCGCCCCCTTCGCCATCGTGCTGGACAACGAGGTGATCTCGGCCCCCACGATCCAGTCGCATATTGCCGGTGGCTCGGGGATCATCACCGGGTCCTTCACCGTGCCCGAGACGGTCAACCTTGCCGTGCTGCTGCGCGCGGGCGCCCTGCCGGCCGAGCTTGTCTTTCTGGAAGAGCGCACGATCGGCCCCGATCTTGGGCAGGACAGCATCGATGCCGGCCGGGTGGCGGCGGTGATCGCCATGGTGGCCGTGGTGGCCTTCATGATCCTGAGCTACGGCCTGTTCGGCGTCTTCGCGAGCCTGTCGCTGGCGATCAACATGACGCTGATCTTCGCGGCGCTGTCCGTGATCGGGGGCACGCTGACGCTGCCGGGGATCGCGGGGATCGTGCTCACGATCGGCATGGCGGTGGATGCCAATGTGCTGGTCTTCGAACGGATCCGCGAAGAGATGGGCCGGGTGAAATCGCCCGCGCGCGCGATCGAGCTGGGCTACGAGAAGGCGCAGTCCGCGATCCTTGACGCCAACATCACCACCTTCATCACCGCGACCGTGCTCTTTGCGGTGGGGGCGGGACCGGTGCGGGGTTTTGCCGTGACGCTGGGCATCGGGATCGTGACCGCGGTCTTCACCGCGCTGTTCGTGACGCGCGCCATGGTGACGCTCTGGTTCAACTGGACGCGGCCCAAGACCGTGATCGTCTGAGGGGGCGGGAAGATGCGACGACTGAGACTGGTGCCCGAGAAAACCTCGATCGACTTCTTCCGCTGGCAGAAGGTCACGCTTGGCGCCTCGGGCGTGATGGTGGTGGCCTCGCTTCTGGCGTGGCTGGTGATGGGGCTGAACTTCGGGATCGATTTCCTGGGCGGCACCACGATCCGCACCGAATCGACCCAGCCCCTGGACCTTGCCGCCTATCGTGGCGCGCTGGCCGCGCTCGAGATCGGCGAGGTGGCGATCACGCAGGTCTTCGACCCGACCTTCGGGCCCGACCAGCATGTGGCCCAGATCCGTCTGTCGGCCGAGGACGGGGCCGAGGCGATCACCGGCGAGACCATTGCCGCGGTCGAGGCCGCGCTGCTTGCCGTCGATCCCGAGATCCGCTTCACGGCTGTCGAATCGGTCGGGCCCAAGGTCTCGGGCGAGCTGATCTGGGCGGCGATCCTTGCGATGCTGGCCGCGACCGCGGGCATCCTGTTCTACATCTGGCTGCGGTTCGAATGGCAATATGCGGTGGGTGCCGTCGTGGCGCTTCTGCATGACATCATCATCACGGTGGGCGTCTTCGCGCTGTTCCAGATCCGTTTCGATCTTGCGATCATCGCGGGCCTGCTGACGATCCTGGGCTATTCGATCAACGACACCGTGGTCGTCTTCGACCGGCTGCGCGAGAACCTGACCAAGTACAAGGTGATGCCGATGCGGGACGTGATGAACCTGACCGTGAACGAGACGCTGAGCCGGACCGTGGTCACGTCGGGCACCACGCTTCTGGCGCTGGGGGCGATGCTGATCTTCGGGGGCGACGTGATCCGGGGCTTCACCTTCACCATCTTCTTCGGGGTGATCATCGGCACCTATTCCTCGGTCTATGTGGCCAAGAACATCGTGCTGTTTCTTGGCTTGCCGCGGGGCGAGAAGCCGAAGAAGGACACCGGCAACGAATTCGCCAATATCGACGCCTGAGCCGCGGCCCCGACCGGGGATGCCTCCGGCGGGAGTATTTCGACCAAAGCGAAGGGGCAGGGGGGCGCCATGCGTCTGAACGAGATCCGTTACGACGGCAGCCGTCCGGTCGAAGGTTATGGGCCGGGGTTCTTCCGCATCGGGGGCGAGGTCCATCATGGGCCGGTCGCGATCCTGCCCTCGGGCGTGGTGGCCTGGGGCGGATACGGGCAGACCGACATGCTGCTGGCGGCGGCGGGGGACATGGATGTGCTGTTCGTCGGCACGGGGGCCGAGATCGCGCATCTGCCGGGGACGTTCCGGTCGGTGCTTGAAGGGGCGGGTATCGGGGTCGAGGCGATGGCATCGCCCGCAGCCTGCCGGACCTACAACGTGCTGTTGTCCGAGGGGCGCCGGATCGGGCTTGCGCTGATGCCGGTCTAAGCGGATGGAACTGGTCGTCGAGGATCTGGCCTGTGCGCGTGGCGGAGCGCCGGTCCTTGAGCATGTGAGCTTTCGGTTGGGCGCGGGCGAAGCGCTGATCCTGCGGGGGCCGAACGGAGTAGGCAAGACGACGCTGCTGTGGACGCTGGCCGGGCTGCGTCCGCCTGTGGCCGGGCAGATCCGGATGCCCGACGAGGCGGTCGCCTACGCCGGTCATGCCGACGGGGTCAAGGGCGCGCTCACGGTGGAGGAGAACCTTGTCTTCTGGGCCGAGGTGCATGGCCGTGCGCTTGAGGACGAGGTGCTTGCGACCTTCGATCTTGTCGCCCTGCGGGGGCGGATGGCCGGGACGCTGTCGGCCGGTCAGCGGCGGCGGCTGGGGCTGGCGCGGCTGGCGGTGGCGGGGCGGCCGATCATGCTTCTGGACGAGCCGACGGTCTCGCTTGATGCCGCATCTGTCGCACGGGTGGCGGGCTGGCTTGCCGATGTGCATCTGGCGCGGGGCGGGATCGCGTTGATCGCCACGCATATAGATCTGGGCCTTGCGGCGCCGGTGCTGGACCTGACCCCGTTCCGCGCGGCACCCGATGCGGCCGGCGGATCGGACGAGGCCTTTCTGTGAAGGCGCTTCTGATCCGTGACCTGCGCCTTGCGGTGCGGGCGGGCGGGGGCTTCGGCCTTGGCCTTGCCTTCTTTCTGATCGTGGTGGTGCTGGTGCCCTTCGGCGTGGGCCCCGAGGCCGCCGTGCTGGGCCGGATCGCGCCCGGCATCCTTTGGGTGGCGGCCCTTCTGGCGGCCCTTCTGTCGCTGGACCGGATCTTTGCGCTGGATCACGAGGACGGCTCGCTGCCGCTGCTGGCCACCGCGCCGCTGCCGATGGAGGGGGTGGCGCTGGCCAAGGGGCTGGCGCACTGGATCACCACGGGGCTGCCGCTGACCCTGGCCGCGCCGGTGCTGGGGGTGCTTCTGAGCATATCCTGGGCGGCCTGGCCCTGGCTTCTGGTGGCCCTGGCGCTTGGCACGCCGGCCCTGTCGATGATCGGCACCTTCGGCGCGGCGCTGACGGTGGGGCTGCGGCGGGGGGGGCTCTTGCTGTCGCTGATCGTGCTGCCGCTTTATGTGCCGACGCTGATCTTCGGGGCCGAGGTGGTGCGGCGCGGGGCCGACGGGCTGGCGGTGGGGGCGCCGCTGCTGATGCTGGCGGGGATCACGGCGGGCTGTGTGGCGCTGCTGCCCTTCGCCACGGCGGCGGCGCTGCGGGTCAATCTGAGGTGAACGCGCAGGACCGCCATTGAGGCGGCAGCCACCGCGCGCTAGATAGGCCTCATGTCGATCTGGGCCTATGCAAATCCGAAGAAGTTCATCGCCAGCACGGCGCCGGTCGTGCCATGGGCGATGGGCGCATCCCTGGTCATGCTGGTCGTGGCGCTGATCTGGGGCTTCTTCTTCACGCCGGACGATTTCCGGCAGGGCTCGACAGTCAAGATCATCTTCCTGCATGTCCCTTCGGCGCTGATGGCGATCAACGCCTGGCTGATGATGCTGGTGGCCTCGCTCATCTGGCTGATCCGGCGCCATCATGTCAGCGCGCTGGCAGCAAGGGCCGCGGCGCCCGTGGGACTTGCCATGACGGTGATGGCGCTGCTGACCGGTGCGATCTGGGGCCAGCCGATGTGGGGCACGCCCTGGGCCTGGGATCCGCGACTGACCTCGTTCCTGATCCTGTTCCTGTTCTATCTTGGCTATATCGCCTTGTGGGAGGCGATCCCCGACCCCGATACGGCCGCCGATCTGACCAGCGTGCTGTGCATGGTGGGGTCGGTCTTCGCGCTTTTGTCACGCTATGCGGTCTGGTTCTGGAACCAGGGGCTGCACCAGGGGGCGAGCCTGTCGCTCGACAGCGAGCAACGCATCCACAATGCCTATTGGTATCCGCTGGTGCTGGCGATGATCGCATTCGTGGGCCTGTTCGTGGCACTGGTGCTGATGCGCACCGCGACCGAGATCCGGGTCCGGCGGATGCGCGCGCTGCGCGCCCGGGCCGACAGGCT
>JAFIEN010000351.1 GCA_020832515.1 Rubellimicrobium sp.
GATCGACCTGCGCGCCTATCTCGATGCCGAGCGGGGTGCCTGGTGAATGTGCCCATGGCCCGCGTGACATGGCCGCGCACTTCCCGCATCATCCGCTCGATCCATCCGCCCATCGACCTCTTCGAGGACATCGCCAACCCGGCGGATTGGGAGGCGCTGGCCTCGGCCGAGGCCAAGTTCAACCCGCGCATCCGCGACAGCATCGGTGATCTGTCCAAGGTTCCGGTCGCGCGTCGGGTAACAGGCCCCGGTGCCAGCTGGGTCATGGCACCCTTCGTTCACTGCTCGCCCCTTCGGCCGGGGCGGTTCTCGGCTGGCGGCTACGGCCTCTACTACGCCGGCGACCGCACCGAGGTGGCCATCGCCGAAACCATCCACCACCACGCCCGCTTCATGCGCGCCACGGAGGAGGCCCCCGGCTGGACATCGCAGTTCCGCGAGTTGATCGGCGCGGTCGATGCCGATCTCGACGACGCCACCGGCCGCGCCGATCTGCTCGACCCCGACGACTACCGCCCCTCGCAGGTCTTCGGCGCCAAGCGCCGGGCGGCCGGGTCGAACGGGATCACCTGGCCCAGCGTCCGCTATCCGGGCGGGAACTGCATCGCGGTGTTCTGGCCTGACGTGGTCCCCATCCCGACGCAAGGCGCGCATTTCGCGTACCACTGGAACGGGGCGGCAGTCGATTTCGTGAAGCGGCTTGAGAATGGGGAGGTCTGGCAAGTGAGCTACTCCCCAATCCCTGGACAGATTTCCGGCTGATCTGAGCTTCTGCCTGCACCTGCTGATCGCCCTTCACGGCTTCCGGCGCCACGCGGGCCTTGAACTCCGGTCATGAATCCCGCGCTTCTGCATGTTTGGCATCGAAGCGCGCCCGGGTATCAACCCCGTCGATCCATGACCGGACCGCAGCAATTGGAGCGTCTGCCGATGCGGGCGGTCATCAGTGCTTGATCATCACATGGCGCACGACGGAGTAATCCTCCAGCGCGTAAGAGGACATGTCCTTTCCGTAGCCCGACTGTTTCAGCCCGCCATGCGGCATTTCATTGACCAGCATGAAATGCGTGTTGATCCAGGTGCAGCCATAGCGAAGCTCGGCCGCCGTCGCCATCGCCCGGCCCACATCCCGCGTCCAGACCGAGGAGGACAGCCCGTAATCGCTGTCATTGGCCCAGGCGATGGCCTCGTCCACCTCGGAAAAGGGCGTGACCGAGACCACCGGGCCAAAGACCTCGCGCCGGACGATCTCGTCGCTCTGAAGCGCGCCGGCCACCACCGTGGGACGGTAGTAGAAGCCCTGATCCATCGCCTCGCCGCCGGTGGTGATCTCGATATGGCCGACCTCACGCGCGCGGTTGACGAAGCTGGCCACCCGGTCGCGCTGGCGCTGGCTGATGAGGGGGCCGATCTCGTTCGTCGTATCGTCCTCGGCCGCCAGCGTGATCGAGGCAGTGGCAGAGGTCAGGTCGGCGACAAGGTTGTCGTAGATCTTGCGCCCCGCATAGACGCGGCAGGCCGCGGTGCAATCCTGCCCGGCGTTGTAGAAGGAAAAGGCCCGCAAGCCTTCGACCACTTCCGACAAGTCGGCATCGTCGAAGACCACGACCGGCGCCTTGCCGCCCAGTTCCAGATGCGTCCGCTTGACCGTCTTTGCGGCAGCATCGAGGATCTTCCGCCCCGTCGCCACATCCCCGGTGAGCGAGATCATGTCCACATCCTGATGATTGATCAGATGGCTGCCCACCGTATGCCCGCGTCCCGGGATAACGCTGACAACGCCTTCGGGCAGTTCCTCGGCCAGAATGCGGGCCAGTTTCAGCGCCGTCAGCGGCGTCTGCTCGCTGGGCTTGAAGACGACCGTGTTGCCGCCCGCAATCGCCGGGGCCAGCTTCCACGCCATCATCATCAGGGGATAGTTCCACGGCGCGATCGAGGCCACGACCCCGATCGGATCGCGCCGGACCATGCTGGTATGGCCCGCCATGTATTCACCCGCGACCTGTCCGTGCATCGTGCGCACAGCACCGGCGAAAAAGCGGTAGCAATCGACCACGGCGGGGATTTCGTCGCCAAGCGCCGCGTTGATCGGCTTGCCGCAGTTCAGCGCCTCGAGCGCGGCAAAACCCCCGGCCTCGGCCTCGATCCGGTCGGCGATGCGCAGAAGCGCGGCCGAGCGTTCGGCGGGCGTGGTGCGCGACCATGTGCGGAAAGCCTTGCGCGCGGCGGCGACGGCGCGGTCCACCTGCCCGGTCGAGGCTTCGGGCAGATCGAGGATCAGCCCCCCGGTGCGCGGGTTCAGGATCGGCTCGGCGGCGTCTTCGCCTGCCTCGAAGGCTGCGCCGATCAGGCACTGGGTGTCGATGGATGTCATGGAAACCTCCCTAGGGTCACTTGCCCCCGCCGGCGGTCTCGGATCCGCCCCGGGTCAGGTAGAATGCGATAAGGATGGGCACGAAGGTCGTGACGAAGACGACGATGGCCACGACATTGGTCACCGGCCGCTGCCGGGGGCGGACAAGTTCGTTCAGCATCCAGATGGGCAGCGTGCTTTGCTGGCCTGCGGTGAAAGTGGTCACGATCACCTCGTCGAAGGACAACGCGAAAGCCAGCATGCCCCCGGCCAGAAGCGCGGTGCCAAGGTTCGGCAGCAGGACATGCCGGAAGGTCTGGAACCCGTTGGCCCCAAGGTCGAGCGAGGCTTCGACGATGGACCCCGACAGCCGCCTGAACCGGGCGACGGCATTGTTGAACACGATGACGATGCAGAAGGTCGCGTGGCCCATCACGATGGTCCATGTGGAAAACGGGATCTCCATCACCGCGAAGGCGCTGCGCAGCGACATGCCGGTGATGATCCCCGGCAGGGCGATGGGCAGGATGATCAGAAGGCTGATCTGGTCGCGCCCGAAGAACCGCGACCCGGCCATGGCGGCGGCGCAGAGCGTGCCAAGGATCATCGCCATCATCGTCGAGATCGCGGCGACCCGCAGCGACAGATAAAGCGGCGGCCAGATATCCTCGCGGTTCCAGGCGACCGCGAACCATTCCGTCGTCAGGCCCGGCGGCGGGAACTGATAGGTGCGTTCATCCGTGGTGAAGGCATAGAGGAAGATCAACAGGATCGGCAGGTGCAGGAACAAAAGGCCCCCGATCGCCGCCAGCTTCAGTCCCCATCCGGCGCGATCAGAGAGCATCGAACGCCCCCTTCCGCCGCGCGATCGACAGGTAGATCAGCATGATGATGATGGGCACCACAGCAAAGGCCGCCGCCAGCGGGATGTTTCCCGCCGTGCCCTGAAGCTGATAGACCGCCTGTCCGATCATCCGGGCGGAATTGCCGATGATCTGCGGCACGATGTAATCGCCCAGCGTGAGCGAGAAGGTGAAGATCGACCCCGCGATCACCCCCGGCAGGGCCAGCGGCAGGATCACCGTGCGGAAGGTTTGCCCTTTTGAGGCGCCAAGGTCGGCCGAGGCCTCGAGCATCGACATCGGCACCCGCTCAAGGGCAGCCTGCATCGGCAGGATCATGTAGGGCAGCCAGATATAGACGAAGACCAGCCATGTGCCGATGTAGCTTGTCGACAGCGAATTGCCTCCGATCACCGGGATCGACAGGATGGCGTTCAGGATGAACGACGCGCCGATCCCGTCCATCGCCCATGTGATGATGCCTTCCTTGGCGAGGATCAGTTTCCACGCATAGACCTTCACCAGATAGGACGACCACAGCGGCAAGAGCACGCCCAGATAGAACAGCGCCTTCCAGCCGCCGCGCGCATAGCGGGCCGCGTAATAGGCGATGGGAAAGGCGATGATGGCCGCCCCCAGCGTGACCGAGGCCGCCATCACCAAGGTGCGGATGATGATGTCCAGGTTCTGGGGCCGGAACAGTTCGGCATAGGTGGACAGGGTGAATTCCCGCACGATCAGGCCCGAGAATTCGTCGATGGAATAAAAGCTCTGCAACAGCAGCGTGGCAAGAGAGCCAAGATAGACCACACCCAGCCAGCCCAGCGGCAGCGCCAGAAGCAGGAGCAGAAGGACGTTCGGGCTGCGCCAGAACAGCGCGCTGATCCGGTCGGCGGGGCCGCGGTCGGGCAATGTGGCCGCCATGGCCACGGGCGGGCCGGCGGTCGGGGAAAGCTCTGTCGCCTGCGCGCTCACCCCTCACCCTCCATCGGGAACAGGTCATGCGCGTCCCAGCCAAGGGCGACCTCGGAACC
>JAFIEN010000352.1 GCA_020832515.1 Rubellimicrobium sp.
GATCTTTCCGCGCTCGAACGGGGTGATGCTGGTCAGCCAGGGCGGCGAGGTCGAGGCCTGGCAATACACCCAGCGCCACCCGGAGGTCACGCTGGGCGTGCTGTTCGGCAAGATCTGGTATGAAGGCTACATGGAGCCGACCTATGTCTGGCAGTCCACTGCCGGCACCGACCTTGTGGAGCCGAAATACTCGCTGGTGCCGCTGGTCTTCGGCACGATGAAGGCCGCCTTCTACGCAATGATCTTTGGCGCACCCATCGCGCTCATGGCGGCCGTCTATACCTCGGAATTCGTGCATCAGGGTGTGCGCTCCACGGTCAAGCCGGTGATGGAGATGATGGAGGCGCTGCCCACCGTGGTGCTGGGCTTCCTCGCCGCCCTCGTCCTTGCACCCTTTGTCGAGGAATGGATCGCGGCGGTGCTGCTGGGCTTCTTCGCCTTGCCGGTGGGTCTGATGGTTGGCGCCTTCGCCTGGCAGATGCTGCCGGCCCATGTCGTGCTGCGCTATGACGGGATGCCGAAGTTCATGCTGATGGCTGTCGCGATCCTGCTGATGGCACTGCTTGCCTACAACGTCGGCCCGTATTTCGAGCTTCTGCTCTTCGACGGTGATTTCAAGGGCTGGACAACGGGCCGGTCAGGCACCGGGACACCGTTCATGTTCCTGATCCTTCTGCCGCTCAGCTACGTGGCTGTCGCCTGGGCCTTTCGGCGGGTGCTGGGGGCAGCGTTCAGCGCCCGCATGCGCGCGCTGGAACGCCACAAGGCGGGCCGACTGGACGCGCTGCGCTGGGGCGTGCTGTTCCTTGCGGCGATGCTCCTGAGCTATCTTGTGGCCTCGTTCCTGACGCTGATCGGGTATGATCCGCGCGGCGGCATGATCGACAGCTATCAGCAGCGCAACGCACTGGTCGTGGGCTTCGTGATGGCCTTCGCGGTGATCCCCAACATCTACACACTGACCGAGGATGCGCTGAACGCCGTGCCCGGCCATCTGCGGGCCGGATCGCTTGCCACCGGCGCGACCCCCTGGCAGACGGCGATGTGGGTCGTCGTGCCGACGGCCGCCTCGGGGGTCTTCTCGGCCATCATGATGGGCTTTGGCCGCGCAGTGGGCGAAACGATGATCGTCGTGATGGCCGCAGGCAACACGCCGATCATGGAGTGGAACATCTTCTCGGGGCTGCGCACGCTCTCGGCCAATATCGCCATCGAACTGCCCGAGGCTGTGCGGGACGGCACCAACTACCGTGTGCTGTTCCTGGCCGCGCTCACACTTTTCCTGATGACCTTCGTCATCAACACGCTTGCCGAGCTGGTGCGCCAGCGCTTCCGCAAGCGGGCATTCCAGCTCTGAGGGGGGCGCGGACGTGACCGATTACCTCGATCCCGACACGCCGGCTTCGGGCGCTGCAGGCGCGGCTGCCACCGTGGCCCGCGAAACAGTGCAGCCGCGACCGGCGCGCGGCAAACGCGTGCGCGTTTTGTCGGCCGATCTCTCGGCTGTGGGCGAACCCGCGCTCTGGGCCTTCGGCGGCGCGCTGGCCCTGGGCCTGATCCTGATCGCGAGCTTCCTTGCCATGGTGGCCTGGAACGGCTTCACCACCTTCTGGCCAAAGCCCATCGCCCAGGTCGAGCTTCGCGACGGCACCCTGCTTGCGGGCGAACCGACGCGGGCAAACCGCTTTCGCCCGGGCGAACATGTGCTGGCGCAGCTTGACGACGATCAGCGGGCCTATATCGAGGCCAATCTCGGCTTTGCCGACCGGACCCTGTTCAAGACCGCCAACTTCGATCTCTACGGCGACGATTTCCGCTGGGTGGCAGATTTCGAAATGGCCGAAATCACCTATCCCATGGATTTCCACCTGTTCGAGCGTCAGCAATGGGGCACCTTCGTCGGACGGGTCGGCGGCCTTGTGATCGACGGCGAACCCCGAGACTTCGACTATCGCCTGATGCAGCGCGAGCAAACTGCCGCCCGGCAACGGTTCAACGAGATCCGCCGGATCGAACGCCGCGACATCGGTGCGTTGAACCACTACATCGACCGCGAGCGCCTTGCGATCCGCCGGGCCGAGCTGCGCTACGGCGAAGACAGCGAACGCGCCCAGGCGCTGATCGCCGAGGCACAGGCGAATATCGCATCATACGAGGCGCAGTTCGCCGAGCTGCAGATCCGGGTCAACGAGATCCGCGAGCATGACCGGCGCTACCGCGTGATCCTGGAAGAGGTGAACGGCCGCACTGTCGATACCGAACTCAGCCAGATCGTCCGCTTCTACCCGGCCAATGCCCTCAACTGGCCACAGGCGATGGGCATCTATCTGTCGCGCTGGTGGGAATTCGTATCGACCGAGCCGCGCGAGGCCAATACGCAAGGCGGCGTTCTGCCCGCGATCTTCGGCACCGTCGCGATGACCTTGCTGATGGTGGTCTTCGTTGCCCCCTTCGGCGTGATCACCGCGCTTTACCTTCGGGAATATGCCAAGCAGGGCCGGCTGACCTCGATCGTGCGGATCTCGGTCAACAACCTGGCAGGTGTGCCTTCGATCGTCTACGGGGTGTTCGGGCTTGGTTTCTTTGTCTTCGTGGTCGGCGGCGGGGTCGACCAGATGTTCTTCCCCGAGTCCCTGCCCAACCCGACCTTCGGCAAGGGCGGCATCCTGTGGGCCTCGCTGACGCTGGCGCTTCTGACTGTGCCGGTGGTGATCGTCGCCACCGAAGAGGCCCTCTCGGCCGTGCCCCGGTCGATGCGGGAAGGCTCGCTCGCCTGTGGCGCCTCGAAGTGGCAGACGATCCGCCATGTGGTGCTTCCCAAGGCGCTGCCCGGCATCATGACAGGAATGATCCTTGCAATGGCGCGGGGCGCGGGCGAGGTGGCACCCCTCATGCTGGTGGGTGTCGTGAAACTTGCACCCGCCTTGCCGGTTGACGGGTTCTTTCCCTTCCTGCATCTCGATCGCAGCTTCATGCACCTTGGCTTTCACATCTTCGACGTCGGCTTCCAGTCACGCAATTCCGAGGCCGGCAAGCCCATGGTCTTTGTGACCACGCTTCTGCTTCTGGCACTGATCGTGACGATGAACGCCACCGCCATCACCATCCGCAACCGGCTGAAGAAAAAGTACGCCGGCGGACAATTCTGAAAGGTTCCAGATGACTGTCGCCGCCCACGAACGCACGTTCGAGCCGACCGCCTATCACATCAAGAAAAGCCCTGAAGGGGCTGCCCTCGACATCAGCAACTTCAATCTGTGGTATGGAAAGTCCCAGGCGCTGCATGACATCAACATGGAGATCCAGAAGGGCGAGGTGACAGCCCTGATCGGCCCTTCGGGCTGCGGCAAGTCCACGCTCCTGCGCTGCCTGAACCGCATGAACGACCTGATCGACGACCTGCGCATCGCGGGCCAGATCAAGGTGGACGGGTTCGACATCTACGGACCGGGTGTCGATGTCATCGCGCTGCGCAAACGGATGGGGATGGTCTTTCAGAAGCCGAACCCGTTTGCGATGTCGATCTACGACAATGTCGTCTATCCTCTGCGGGTGGATGGCATCACCAAGAAATCCATCCTCGACGAGACCTGCGAACGGGCGCTCCGGTCGGCCGCGCTCTGGGATGAGGCGAAGGACAGGCTGAAGGAAAGCGCGCTCGGCATGTCGGGCGGCCAGCAGCAGCGACTGTGCATCGCGCGCGGCATCGCATCCGACCCCGAGGTCCTTCTGATGGACGAGCCCTGCTCGGCCCTCGATCCGATCGCGACGGCGAAGATCGAGGAACTGATCGACCAGCTGAAGGGCCATTACACGATCGTCATCGTCACCCATAACATGCAGCAGGCGGCACGGGTGTCGGACAATACCGGGTTCATGTATCTGGGCCGGTTGATCGAATACGGCGACACCAGGACCATATTCACGACCCCGAAGAAGACACAGACCGAGGACTATGTCTCGGGCCGCTTCGGTTGAAACGGTTGCATCGATGCAGAGGTCTTGCTGTATCGATGCCCTTGTCCGGATGCCGCGGCGAATTCGTCCCATACAAGGCGGCTGTCAGACAGCCGTCGTTTGAGGGACTGCGATCTACAAATGGAGTCGGCCCAGTGATCAACTCACCGGGCTTTCCATCGTGTGTGTCTTGATGATTGTTCGTATTATTGCCTGATGGTGTTTTTCATCGGGCAATGTTTGTTCGGAGAGAGATTGTTTTCC
>JAFIEN010000353.1 GCA_020832515.1 Rubellimicrobium sp.
TGACCGTATTGATGGGTTTGAACACAAATCCGTCCCGTTCGCCCTCTGCAGTCGCCAGCTGCCATCCGGTATCAACGACCATTGCGTCAGGCGCCCGATGAAGGGCGACCGATGACACGGGACCGGTGGCTCTGACCGGGCCGGGATCATGCTTTTCTGCCTTCCGACCATGCCGCCGGATCCTGGCCTGCAGTCGCTGTCGCGGGCCTTTCGGCCGGCCGTGATATATCCTTGCCTTATCTCAGACCCCAAATTAGGCAGTAATCTACAGATCAAACACTCCGGCATGTGCGACCGAGGCAAAGTTGAAATATCCCATTTCTGCAGACAGATCCCTTCCCCGCGCCCCGGCCTCTGGACCTGCACACAGGGCATCCCGGCATGGGTGAGGTGCGGCTGTCGGGCGTGCGCAAGTCCTTCGGCCCGGTTTCGGTGATCGAGGGCATCGACCTTGACATCGCGGAGGGGGAATTCGTGGCCTTCGTCGGGCCTTCCGGTTCCGGCAAATCCACGCTCCTGCGCATGATCGCGGGGCTCGAGACGGTCAGCGCGGGCGATATCCTGATCGGCGGGCAGAACGTCACCTTCGCCGAACCGGGCGACCGGGGCATCGCGATGGTGTTCCAGTCCTACGCGCTTTACCCGCATATGAACGTGTTCGAGAACATCGCCTTCAATCTGCGCCTCTCGCGCCTGCCCCGACCCGAGGTCGAGGCGAGGGTGCGCGACGCCGCCCGCATCCTGCGGCTGGATGCCCTGCTGGATCGTTCGCCCGCTCAGCTTTCGGGTGGCCAGCGCCAGCGCGTCGCCATCGGTCGCGCCATCGTGCGCAAGCCGCGGGTGTTCCTGTTCGACGAGCCGCTTTCGAATCTCGATGCGGCGCTGCGCGTGCAGATGCGGCTCGAGATCGAGCGGCTGCACCGCGAGCTTGGCACCACGATGATCTATGTCACCCATGACCAGGTCGAGGCGATGACGCTTGCCGACCGGATCGTGGCGCTTGATCAGGGGCGCGTGCAGCAGGTGGGCCCGCCGCTCGAGATGTATGCCCATCCGGCGAACCGATTCGTCGCGGGCTTCATCGGGTCGCCGACGATGAACTTCCTGCCGGCCCGCGTCGCCGCGGTGACGGACGGGCAAGCCAGGCTCGAGGCGACGGGGATGACGCCGTTTCACCGTCCGCTTGCCGGGGCGCGGGCGGGCGACAGCGTGACGCTTGGTATCCGGCCCGAGGCACTCAGGCTGGGTCCGGCGGATGCCGCAGGGGATGACGGCCCCGCCCTGCAGGCCCGGGTCGAGACGGTCGAGCGGCTGGGCAACATCACCTTCGTCTATCTCGATCCCGGCGCAGGCGATCTCCTGACGCTGCAGATCATGGGTGACCTGGCGCTTGCCAATGGCGATACCGTCCGGGCCATCGCGGATGCGGACAGTATCCATGTGTTCGACGACAAGGGCCGGTCGATGACCGCCGCCCCGACCTGAGACAACCCCAATCGAGGAGGAGGAGAATCCGATGACGAAACCGATGCTGACCCGACCGCAGCCCCGCAAGGCGGCGCTGCTGGGTGCCGCCGCTCTTGGCCTGACCGCCGGTGCGGCGCTGGCCGAAACCGTGACCCTGTCGGTCTGGAGCGACCAGCCGCGCCTGCCGTCGTTCGAGCGCTTTGACGCCCTGGACAATGGCGTGGACCTCGACATCCTGATCGTCGATCCGGGCGATCTGGTCAGCCGGCTTCAGCTTGGCATGCAGGCCGGATCGGAGCTGCCGGATGTGATCTTCATGTCCGACATCGGCTTCACCGCGCAGCTGTCGACCCGGGGGTCGAACTTCCTGCTTGAACTGAACGATCTGGTTCCCCAGTCGCTGGTGGACGAATTCTATGAGAATTCGAACTCGCCCTGCGTGATCGGCGACAGGCTTCTGTGCCTGCGCAACGACATGGCGCACATGATCCTGTGGTACAACCAGCCCCAGATGGAGGAGCTTGGCCTCGAGGTGCCGACCACATGGGAGGAATTCGAGGCCCTGGGCGAGGTTGTCGGCCCGATGGGCATGGCGCTCGGCACCGGGGTCGAGCCGTTCCCGCTTCTGTCCTATCTGGTCTCGGGCGGCTGCGATGTGGCCATGCCGGTCGAGGGCGAGGTCGACACCCTGCGCATCGACCTGTCCACGCCGGAATGCATCCGCGCCGCCGAAATGGTGGACAACATGCTGGCCAACGGCAGCCTGACCCGCACCGGCCCCTTCGACCCGGCCTTCGTCACCATGGCCTCGGAAGGTCTGATCCCGCTGATGCTCGGGCCGACATGGTTCGGCGAATATGTCATCCGCCCGGTTTACGAATGGGAACCGGGCGTCCTTGCCGCGGCACTGCCGCCTCATTGGGAATGGCAGGACGCCCCCCTGACCTGGAGCTGGGGCGGCGGCACCTTCGGGGGCTGGAAGGATACCGCCCATCCCGAAGCGGTGGCCGGTCTGATCATGTGGGCCGCGGCCGATGTCGAGAACCAGACCAATGCCGTGACACTGCCCGCGCATGAGCCATCGGCCCTTGCATGGGGTGCCGGCATCTCGACCGACCCGTTCTATGCCACGGGCGATGTCTTCGACATCCAGGTCGAGGCGGCACCCTTCAGCCATCCGGGCTATGTCAGCCTGCGCTTCTCGGTGACAGATGCTGTGGCGGGCACGCTGAGTGCCGCCGCATCGACCGGCGGATCGGTGGTCGAGGCGCTGCCCGCGCTCGAGACCGAGCTGAGGAACATTGCGCAGCTCAACCGCTACACGGTGCAATAGGCACCGCGCTCCGGGCCGCCCCGCGCGGGCGGCCCGTCTTTCCTTGACCTTCAGCCACGCGAGGGATGGCGGCATGACAGAGGCGGCGATCGGATCCCCCGAATGGCGCCGGCGCGAGGCGCGGCGGCAAAGGCGGCGCGGGATCGTGGCCTCCTATCTGTTCCTGACGCCCTATCTGGTGCTGCTGGCGATGTTCGGGGCCTTCCCGATCTTCTATGCCCTGGGGCTGAGCTTCACCGACACGTTCGAGGGCGAGTTCGGCGTGCTTCTGAACTACGAATTCGTGTTCAGCGATTTCCGCGTACCGCGCGCGGTGCGCAACGTGGCCACCTTCGCCGCGATCTGGGTCACGATGACGCTGGTGGGGGTGACGGTCCTTTCGCTGCTGCTCGACAGCCTGCCGCGGCGGGGGGCCACGATCGTGCGCTCGGTCTATTTCCTGCCCGGCTCGGTCATCGCCTCGGCGCTTGTGGTGCTGTGGCTCTTCGTGCTCGACCCGACCGTCAGCCCCTTCGGCCCGGTCCTGGCGCTGGCGGGCTGGCAGACCTTGCAGGATGTGATCTTTGGCCTGGGCTATCCGGTCGTCTTCGCGATCATGGCCTTCTTCTCGGCCTCGGGCGGCTGGATCGTGGTGATCGGCGGCGCGCTGTCGGGCCTGCCGACCGAGGTGAAGGAGGCCGCGCGCGTCGATGGTGCGAACGGCCTGCAGATGGCGCTGCGGATCAAGCTGCCGCTGGTCTGGCGGTCGCTTGTGCTGATGGCGATCCTGACCTTCGCGGCGGGCCTGCAGATCTTCGTCGAGCCGCAGCTGATCGGCCTGGCCGGGCACCAGTTCACCCAGTCCGACTGGTCGCTGAACCAGCTGGCCTTCCAATATGCCTTCCGCATGGGCGATTTCGGCGCCTCGGCCGCGCTTTCGACGATGCTCGTCGCCACCTCGATCTCGATCGCGCTGGTGATCGTCTTCGTGACCCGCTTCTACAGGATCGACTGACATGACCACGGCCGACGCCCTTGCGCCCGAAACAGCCCCGGTGATCCGGCCCCGGCCAAAGCTGACCATCGGCCGGCTGTTGGCGCTGGCGGTGCTGGCCTTCGCGATCTGCTTCTACGGCATCCCGCTTCTGTGGCTTTTCATCGCCTCGACCCGCTCGGCCACATCGCTGATCAACGACGCGCCGATGTCGTTCGGCAGTTGGGCGACCTTCCGCCAGACCTGGATCAACCTGACCACCTACAACGATTTCCAGATGGCGCATTGGGCGATGAATTCCCTGATCTATGCGGTGGGGGGCGTGGGGCTTGCGCTTCTGTCGACCATCCCGGCGGGCTATGCGCTGGCGCTCGAACCGTTTCCGGGGCGGCGGCTGATCCTGATCCTGACGCTTATCGCGATGATCACGCCCAGCACGGCGACG
>JAFIEN010000354.1 GCA_020832515.1 Rubellimicrobium sp.
CGGTTGCGCCCTCGCCTACAAGTTCGCTCACGATCGAATTGGTGCCGACCGGATCGCCGGGGAAGATCAGGAAGCTGTTGTAGCCCTGGGTCAGCAGGCTTTCCAGAAGCTGGTTCTGCTGGCTGAGTTCCCACTGCTGGGGGACGCGGTAGTCCGCCCCTGCGAGCCCGAATTCGGCGGCGGCTTCGGCGCCGGCCTGTTCCCAGGCTGCGAAATAGGGATGCGGCCCGCCGGGCACAAGCGCCACGCGCGTATCGGCCAGCGCGGCCGAGCCCAGCATCGCGGCCACTGCCGTCCCGGCAAGCAGCCCGCGCCGCAGGTTCTGCGACTTCATGGTCATGTTGGTTCTCCTCCTCTGTCGGTGCCGCTCCCGCGGCCCTATCTTCGATATACTGATATACTGGTAACGCGGCAAGCGATTCCGGCTCACCTCCAGGCTTCGCGCTCGTAAAGGCTGGCGAACTCGGCGAAGACCGTCCCGGCATCGGGCGCGAAATAGTCGGGGCGCTGGCCCATCAGGTGGCGGATCGTCAGGAACACCCGGTCGAGATGCGCCTGCATCGCCTGCCGCGCGGCATCGGGATCCTGCGCGCGCAGCGCCTCGAGGATCTCTTCATGTTCGCCCAGCACGATGCGCAGATGGTCGGGTTCGGGATAGGCCAGCCGCCGCACCCGGTCGAGATGGGCCTTGGCGCTGTAGACGATCTTCCAGACCTCGGACGACGCACCGAATTCGCAGATCGCGCGGTGCATTCCCTCGTCCAGCTCGTAGAACTGGTTGTAGTCGGCCTCGGCCGCCAGAACCCGCTGCTGGTGCATGTTGAAATCCAGCGTCCGGACGAAACCGGGCGTCGCCTTGCGTGCCGCGAACTGCACCACCCGCGTCTCGAGAGCGTCGCGCACCAGCTGGCCGTCGAACAGGCGCTGCAGGTCGATCGGGCTGACGAAGGTGCCGCTGTTGGGCACCACATGGACAAGGTTCTCGGCATGAAGCTGGATCAGCGCCTCGCGCACCGGGGTGCGCGAAATCTCGAGCCGTTCGCAGATCAGCTTTTCGTTGATCGGCGCGCCGGGCGGAAAGGCGAGGCTCACGATCGCCTGCCGGATCACGTCATAGACCTGCGGCGTCTTGGGCAGTCCGGACCGGATCATCCTCGGTGCAAGGAATTCCGTCAGGCGCTCAGCCTCGGCCTGGTCCGTCTCTGCGCGTTGCGGTCGTGGCACCCTGTCCCCCTGCACCTGTCCCAAACCATCCGGGCCGCAAAGACCGCCGACCCCTCGGCACTTGACAGCACGGGCCTCGCGCCGTCATTGAATACCAGTATATCGGAAACCGGGGCCATGTCAGTCAAGCAAATCAAGCACGGGCGAATCCCGCACCGGCACATCCAGAGCGGGGCCTTAGGGTGAGCGCCTTTCCCCCCGCGTCAGATCTGCACGCGCCCCCGCCTTCGGGGCCGGCGGGCGGGATGGAGGCCTTCCTGCTGCACGGGCCAAAGGACCTGCGCCCCGCCACGCTGCCCCGGCCCCGCCCCGCGCCGGGCGAGGTTCTGGTCCGGGTGCGCCGCGCCGGGATCTGCGGCTCCGACATCCACTACTACCAGCATGGCCGGATCGGGCGATTCGTGCCGCTTCGCCCGCTCGTTCTGGGCCATGAATTCGCCGGCGAGGTCGCGGAACTGGGCGAGGGCGCGCCGGCCGGCCTTCTGGGCCGGCGCGTCGCCG
Source organism: Rubellimicrobium sp. (assembly GCA_020832515.1). Classification (GTDB taxonomy): domain Bacteria; phylum Pseudomonadota; class Alphaproteobacteria; order Rhodobacterales; family Rhodobacteraceae; genus JAFIEN01. The sequence continues at coordinate 1,726 of JAFIEN010000354.1, forward strand.
TCGACCCCTCGATCCCCTGCGGCAGCTGCGCGCATTGCCGCGAAGGGCGCTACAACCTGTGCAGCAACATGCGCTTTTTCGGTTCGGCCAGCTGCGATCCGCATCTGGACGGCGGCTTTGGCCAGTTCGTCACCGTGCCTGCAGCCAATTGCCACCCGCTGCCCGACCACCTTGGCTGGGCCGAGGCCGCGATGGTCGAACCGCTGTCGGTGGCGCTGCATGCGATCGAGCGGGCCGGCGGGGTCAGCGGGCGCAGCGTGCTGATCACCGGGGGCGGCACGATCGGGCTTCTGATCGCGCTGGCCGCCCGCGCCTTCGGGGCGCGGCACGTGGCGCTGGCCGATCCGTTGCCCTTCGCGCGTGCCCAGGCGCTTGCCGTCGGCGCAGATCTTGCCTTCGACCCGACCGATCCTTCCGCCGATCAGGGCGAGGGCTGCGAGATCGCCTTCGAGGCGGCCGGTGCGGCCAGCGCGCTGGGCCTTGCGCTGGCCACGGTCCGAAGGGGCGGGACCATCGTGCAGGTCGGCACGCTGCCGGCCGAAGTGGCGCTGCCGCTGAACGATATCATGGCGCGCGAGCTCAGACTGCTGGGATCGTTCCGCTTTGCCAATGTCTTTGCCACGGCACTGGCCCTGCTGGCCCGCGGGCAGATCGCGCCGGGCGCGCTTGTCTCGGCCGCCTATCCGCTGGCCCGCCTGCCCGAGGCGATGTCGCGCGCCGCCGGCCGCGACGGCGTGACCAAGATCCAGATCGACCTCTGACCGGCGCGCTCCTCGGCCGGTTGACCCACCACGTCGACATCCTCGAGATGAATGGCGAAGGCTATCGCCTTGCCAAAGGTCGCGCGCGCAAGCCCATCGTCAACAACTGAACCAGGGAAATCAGACCTGGACCTGACGGCCCAAGGCGGCCAGTCACCCGCCAGCGACATGAAGAGTGCGGCCGATCGGCAATACGCAATGCCCCTGAGCCACCGGCTTGCCAACATTTGCCATCGCCCGTTCCTTCACCCGAAGTGCGGGACGGGTCGCGCAAGTGTTTGCAGCTCTTCAGCCGGCTTGCCCCCGATCCGGGCCAGAAGAAGTCGGGCAAGCTCACGGCCCGACTCCTCGACTCTCTCTTCGAGGGTATCCACCTCTGGATAGAGAGTGCGCAAAAGGTCCGAGGTCTGCTTGCTGATGATATGGATATCGCGCCCCGGCACGATGCCACTGTCGCGCAGTCCGGTCGTCAAGGCCAGCGTGGCAAGCTCGTTGTCGCTCAGGATCCCGTCCGGGCGGTCGGGACGCATCGCCAGTTGGCGGCCAAGATCGCGCAGGCCCGCGACATGGCCCACCCCCGGCCCGTCGTCGGGCATCTGGTCGACGATCACCTCGGCGCGGATGCCCAGCTCGGCCGCGACCGCCTGAAAGGTTTGGCGCATGATATGCGAGCAGGTGGTCGGGTTGTCCACGATCACCGCCGCCACATGCCGCGCGCCCAGCTCGACCAGCCGCGCCAGCCCGCTGCGGACAAAACAGGCGATATCGAAGTCATGATAGGCGTGGCCGGTGTAGAACTCGGTCCGGCCATGTGTGACGAAAGGGATCCCGGCCTCGTTCAGGTACTGGACCCGGCGGTCCATCGGTTCGGTATGGGTCAGGATCACGCCATCGGCCAGCCGCCCCTGCACGATGCGCTGCAGTGTCTGCTCGGAGTCCGCCCTGTCGAACTGCGGCAGGACGTTCAGCATGTAGTCATGCCCCCGGATGCCGCTGTGGATGCCCGCGATCAGCCGTCGCGAAAAACCGAGCGACGCCTCGCTCCCGTCGAGGATCAGCCCCAGGGTCCCGGTCCTGCCGGTCCGCAGCCGCACTCCAGCGCGGTCCGGCTCATAGCCGACCCTGCGGGCCGCCTCGAGAATGCGGTCTCGGGTCTCGGCGCGCAGGTTCGCCCCTCCGCGAAGCGCAAGCGACACGGTCGACATGCTCAGCCCCGTCATCTCGGACAGCGTCTTGAGCGTGGGGCGGGTCTGTTTCCCGAACTGTCGTTTGGACTGGGCCATGATGAGCCTTCTAGATGGAGAGCTTGGCGGATGCACCCACAGGACCGTGACACTACCGGATACCTATCCGGGCTATCAGGTCGTTTCCGCCCTGGTGCAGGAAATGACTGCGGCGATCATCGATGGCGTCAGCCCCGACGATGCCCTTGCAGAGTACACGGCGTCGCTGATCGACGAGTTCGGCGAAGACAACGTGCTGATCGTCGAGTAGGAGCCACCATGCGCAGGGCGGTGCTCGCCACCGGCCTGCGCATTCCTGACCGGATCCAGATCATGAATGCCAACAAGACGGCATGGGTCAGCCCCGTGCTCTCCAACAGCATGCCGGTTCTTGTCATCGCGGCGGTGCCTGCGGTGCTGTTTGTGGGCATTCTGCTTTACTTCACGGTCTGGGCAGTTGTCTTCAGCTTTACCGATCTTGAGCTGGTGGGGCGCAAGGCGA
>JAFIEN010000355.1 GCA_020832515.1 Rubellimicrobium sp.
ACACGCCCCGGCACCGGGCACGCGGCCGCGCGCCCGCACAGGATGACAGCGGCCGGGGCGTGTTTCCCGAACCGGGGTGCCGTCAGCCGGCGCTGATCGTCAGCGCATGTATGCGACCGATGATCGCGGGCCCCAATGCGTCATGGATCGCCCGGTGCCGCGCGATTCGGGACAGAGGAGCCAGCCCCGGCGCCGAAATCTCGACCCGCCAGTGGCTTTCACCCGATCCGTCGTCACCGGCATGGCCCTGATGACGGTGGCTTTCGTTCACGATCTCGAGACGGGTCGGTGCGAGTGCCGACTCGAGTGCTGCGCGAATCTCTTGTTCAAGCCCCATTATTTCGTGATGCCCCCTTCAATCCTGCGGCCCTTGCCGTACACTCCTGCCTTCGAGTCGGAAAGGTAAGGCAGCCCATGGCAAAGAGCGATCCCTTCGGTTTCGACATTTCCGTGTCGGGCTCCAAGAAGAAGAACCCCCGCGGGCGGCGCGGCATGTCCGGGGCCTTCGAGACCTCGACCCGCCGCTGCGACCATCCCGGCTGCGAGGAGGATGGCAAGTATCGCGCGCCGAAGTCGCCCGACGTGCTGGATGACTATTACTGGTTCTGCAAGGATCACGTGCGCGAATACAATCTGAAGTGGAATTTCTTTCAGGGCGCGAGCGAGCAGGAATTCCTCGATCAGGTCGAACGCGACCGGGTCTGGGAACGCGAGACCAAGCCCTTCGGCAAGAAATCCGAGGAACAGCGCGCCTGGGCGCGGCTGGGGGTGGACGATCCGCATCAGGTGCTGGGCGAAAATGCGACGCGCAACCCGGGCCGCGCGAGTGGCGCAAGCCGCAAGCTTCCCCCGACCGAACGCAAGGCGGTCGAGATACTCGAGGTGCGCGACACTGCCTCGAAGGCCGAGATCCGCCGGGCCTACAAGGCGCTGATCAAGGTGCTACATCCCGACATGAACGGCGGCGACCGCAGTCAGGAAGAGCAGTTGGGCGAGGTCGTCTGGGCCTGGGACCAGATCAAGGCCAGCCGGAATTTCCGCGACGAGGATTGATGCGACGGGGCGCGGCACCTAGCGGCGTCTGGCGGTCACGAAGATCGTTTCGCGCTCGCGCCGCCACTGGCGGATCTGCAGATGCACACCCAGCAGCACACCGATCCACAGGATCGTGATGATCGGCGAGCCAAGAAGCGCGAGGCCCAGCATCATCGGGCCGAACATGGTGCCATAGAAGGGCAGCGCAAGAGAGCCGCCGATCAGGGCGCCGGTGAAGCAGAGCAGGAAAAGGCCCCAGATCGCCGACATCCAGCCGCCCTTGCCCGGATGCCCAAGCCACCGCATCGACAGGGCGAAGGCTGCGGCGCCCCCGATCGCCCCCGACAGGCAGATCCACAGCCCGCGCAGCGTCATCCCCCCGGCAAGGATCTGGTGCTGGCCCAAAGCGCCGATGATGGTAAGCGACAGGGCTGCGCCGAAAAGGGCGACCGACACGCATGCCAAGGCAAGGCTGCGTTCGCCCTGGGTCAGGTGACCCCATCTTGTGATTTTGCGATGCACGTTCTGCGCCCCGGTCACCTGGCTCTGCGGCGGGGATGACCTTCGAGCATGGCGCAAACGTGGCGTTGGAAACGCAATCAGGAAACACCGCGTTTCCGGGAGGTTGCGCGCCCGCACCCGGCGTTGCGGAGGCGGTCAGTGCGACGCCAGCGGCTCTGCATGGTGCGCCTCGGGCAGGACGGGGCCCGTGGCGACCACCCTGTCGGACGGAAAGGCGGCATCTGCCGTGTCGAGCGGTGCCGCGGTGGCGGCAAGGGTCATCGACGACAGATCCGGGATCGCCTCGCCCGGCAACGTAAGATGCACCGGACCTGCCTCCAGCACCGGACCCAGCAAGACCGCAGCACCATCCTCTGCCAGCAGCCAGAGCCAGATCGCCTGGGTCCTGAGCGGCGCATCACCATCCGGCCGCTCGGCAATCAGGCGGGCCTCTTGCACCGCGAATGTCACCCGCAGGAATGCAGCGCCCTCCGTGTCTCGAAGAAGGGCTTCGAACCCCCTGCCCGCCTGATCGTTCACGGCGCTCCGCGCGACCGGTGCAGCGGCCTCGGACGGCTCCGCCATCCATGGCGCGCGCGCGTCCCAACCGCCGACGGCAAGCACCAGACCACCCGCGACGGCGGCGCTGACCAGAGCCGGGACAAGGCCGGTTCTGCGCCACCAGCCCTCGGCTTCGTCCGGAAACAGCCTTCGCCGAAGCCGCTGCTCCAGATCGGCGGGCGGATCGACGGGGGGGATGGACTGGCCAAGCCGTGCGAAGGCCTCGGTCCAGAGGACATGGTGTGCACGAAAGGCCGGGTCGCGGGCAAGCCGCGCGTCGAGCACGCGTGCCTCGTCTCGGGTCACAAGCCCCAGCGCATGTTCAGCCGCAAGCAGGCTGTCGTCATCAGGTTGGGGCGCCGGGTCGATGGCAATCATGCGCCAAGGCACCGGGACAGATGTGCAAGCGACGTCCGCAGCCAGCGGCGTGTCGCCTCGGGTCCCAACCCGAGCCGCTGGCCGATTTCGGGCGCGGTCAGGCCGTCGAACCAGACCTGCCGCAGCATTTCGGCCCGGTCCGGGTCGAGCCGGTCGAGGCAAAGCTCGATTCGCGGGCGCCGGTCCTGTGCATCGGCCTGGGCCGCCCCGCCTAAGGGCCCGACTGCGGACCGGACTGCAGGCAGATCGGCCAGCAAGGCCAGATCGTCGGGGGCGCCGCGCGCCGCCCGGGCCGCCCGACTGCGGACGACGAGATGATCGCGGGCGATGACAGTCAGCCAGGTCATCCCGTCAAGTCCGCTGTCGGGGTGTTCGGCTGCACGATGCCAGATCGTCAGACAGATGTCGAACACTGCCACCTCCGCCTCGGCCCGATCGTCAAGGACGTGAAGGCACAGGCCGAAAAGACGCGGTGCGGTGGCGGCCTGGAGGATGCGAAAGGCGGCACGGTCGCCCCGCGCTGTGCGACCGATCAGCGCGTCAAGATCGCCGGGCTGGGTTATCGGGGTCATCCTCGGCGCTCCTGCCTTTTCTTCGATCCGCCGGCTGCCGTCACGCCTGCGGCATGCAACGGCCGAACAGCGGGCAGCATGCTGCCAACGAGCATGCCCCCGGTGACGGGACAAAGGCAACCGCTCGCTCCGGGCCTGCGCGTCGGGCCGGACGGAGCGGGCGCTTGCCCTTGAAATCGACCGGCAGATGTTCCACCAGTGGCAGGACTTCACAAGACCAACGGAAAGCGACCGGCATGCAGGAAATGACTTCACGCCCGACCGAAGAGGTTTCGGTCCGCGACGTGTTCGGCATCGACACGGAGATGAAGGTCAAGGGATTTGCCGAGCGTTCCGAGCGCGTGCCCGACATCGATCCGACCTACAAATTCGACCCCGACACCACGCTCGCCATCCTTGCAGGCTTTGCCTACAACCGCCGGGTGATGATCCAGGGCTATCACGGCACGGGCAAGTCGACCCATATCGAACAGGTGGGCGCGCGGCTGAACTGGCCCACGGTGCGGGTCAACCTCGACAGTCACATCAGCCGGATCGACCTGATCGGCAAGGATGCGATCAAGCTGCGCGACGGCGTGCAGGTGACCGAATTCCACGAGGGCATCCTGCCCTGGGCGCTGCGCAACCCGGTGGCGATCGTGTTCGACGAATACGATGCGGGGCGGCCGGACGTGATGTTCGTGATCCAGCGCGTGCTGGAACATGACGGCAAGCTGACCCTGATGGACCAGAACGAGATCATCACGCCCAACCCGTGGTTCCGCCTGTTCGCGACGGCCAATACGGTGGGCCTTGGCGATACGACGGGGCTTTATCACGGCACCCAGCAGATCAACCAGGCGCAGATGGACCGCTGGAGCCTTGTGGCGACGTTGAATTACCTGTCCCACGACGCCGAGGCGACGATCGTTCTGGCCAAGAACCCGCATTACAACACCGAGAAGGGCCGCAAGACGATCAGCCAGATGGTGACGGTGGCCGATCTGACCCGGACCGCCTTCATGAACGGCGATCTGTCCACGGTGATGAGCCCCCGCACGGTGATCAACTGGGCCCAGAATGCCGAGATCTTCCGCAATGTGGGCTATGCGTTCCGGCTGAGTTTCCTCAACAAATGCGACGAGCTGGAGCGGCAGA
>JAFIEN010000356.1 GCA_020832515.1 Rubellimicrobium sp.
GACATGTGCACCGCAAAGCCCCCGCGCGCGCCCGGCACCTCGGGCATGCCAAGTGGCGAGGCGGCAAAGCTCTCGGGGCAGGCGGATTCGTAACCCTGCAGCATCATCAGTGCGAAGTCGCTCGGGGGAAATCCGCCTGCGCCCTGAAGCCCGGTCAGCGTCATCATCTGCGACCAGACCTGCAGCGTTTCGCCGGCGGGGATGGATTCGTGGATATACTGCCCCTCCGCCGCGGCCTCATGGGCAGGGACAAATCCCTGCGGCAGCGGATAGGTCACAAGCTGGGCAAAGACGGGCGCCACCGCCCGCATCTCCTGTGTCAGGGCGGGGTTGCCGAGGATGGTTCCGGCAAGCGCGAAGGCGACGATGGCGGCCTTGGGATGCATGGCGGCTCCTTCCTGTGCGCGGACCATGGACGTCGGGCCGCCGTCGAGGCCCCGGCGCATCACAAGGCCCCCCGAAAACCCGAAGATTGACAGAAGCATGCGAAGGACCGACGCTGAAGGGAAGAGAAAAACAAAGGAAAGGGGGGAAACCATGCTGGTCCAGCAGATCCTGAAATCGAAAGAGACCGAGGGTGTCCTGACGATCAGGCCCGATGCGCGCGTCACCGAGGCGATTGCCCTGCTGTCAGAAAGGCGGATCGGATCGCTTGTCGTCTCTGCAGATGGTGCCGCCGTCGATGGCATCCTGTCGGAACGCGACATCGTGCGCGAGATCGGGCGGCGCGGCCCCGATTGTCTGGCCGAGACCGTAGGCCAGATGATGACCCGCAACATCGTCACCTGTGCGATGTCCGATACGGCCGACGAAGTTCTGGGGATGATGACGACGGGCCGCTTCCGGCATCTGCCGGTGATCGAGGCGGGCCGGATGATCGGCCTGATCTCGATCGGCGATGTCGTCAAGGCCCGGCTCTCGGAGCTTGCGATGGAGAAGGATGCCCTCGAAGGCATGATCATGGGCCACTGAGGCGAGGTCTTCCGGCGGGCTTGCATCTTGGTCTGCGCTGTTGTTGCGTGGCGGCGGACCGGAAGAACACGACCGGGTGCGACATTGGTCGGGCCGCGGCAACGGACAGGAGGCGGCATGCGGGTCGGGCTGTATCCCGGGACATTCGATCCCGTGACGCTTGGTCATACCGATATCATCCGGAGGGCCTGCCGTCTGGTGGATCGTCTGGTGATCGGCGTGGCGATCAACCGTGACAAGGGTCCGCTCTTTCCGCTGGATGCGCGTGTGGCGATGCTTGAGGACGAATGCGTCGCCATCGCTGCGGCGACCGGGACCGAGATCCTTGTTCATCCCTTCGAGAACCTGCTGATCAACTGCGCCCGCGATGTGGGGGCGGGCGTGATCATCCGTGGCCTGCGGGCGGTGGCGGATTTCGAATACGAATTCCAGATGGTCGGCATGAACCGCGCGCTCGACAATTCCATCGAGACGGTGTTCCTGATGGCCGATGCCAAGAACCAGGCCATCGCGTCGAAGCTGGTCAAGGAGATTGCCCGTCTGGGCGGCGATGTAAGCAGGTTCGTGCCGCCTGCTGTGAAAGAGGCGCTTCTTAGGCGCCTCGGCGCGGCCGACGTTTAGCCTTTCGTCAGACTTTCCGGTCATGACCGTGGCAGGAGGCGACATGGCCGGACCAGACAGGAACATCGCACATCGCGTCCCGGCACCGCGTCGCCGCGTGCTTGGCCTTGTCGGTGCCGACTGGCTGGGTGTGCTTGCCATCGGCGGGCTCTCGACGGTGCTGTCGGTGCTCAGCTCGGGTGCGGCCGGGGGCTGGGGTGCGGAGGTGATGGTTCCCGCCGTCCTGATCCCGACATTCATCGCCTATCCCGCCTCGATCGTGCTTTTCCGGCAGCGTCGGATGATGGCCGATCTGAATGCGCGGATGCTGGATCTCTTGCAGCATGATCCCTTGACCGGTCTCATGTCGCGCCGGTTCTTCCTGGCCGGGGTCGAAGAGCAGCGCCATCGGGGCGGGGCGCTTCTGCTGATCGATGCGGACCGGTTCAAGGGCATCAACGATCGGTTCGGCCATCCCGCCGGCGATACCGTTCTGGCTGCCATGGGCGAAAGGTTGCGCGCCGCGTCCGATGAAGATGTCCTGCTGGGCCGCCTGGGAGGCGAGGAATTCGCGGCCTTCGCCCCGGGACGCGATCTCGACGCGGGCCGCGCACTTGGCGAGGCGATCCGCAAGCAGGTGCGGGCCAGTCCCGTCAGGACCGACCGGGGGGACATCGCCGTCTCGGTCAGCCTCGGCCTGTCTCTCCTGCCGCCGGGCAGTTCGCTCGCGGCGGCGATCACTGCGGCGGATGAGGCGCTTTACCGTGCAAAGGGGCTGGGGCGCGACCGGTTGAGCGTGGCGGGCAACGGGGTGCGGCAGGCGTCGGGCGATGTCCGATCTGGCGCTGCGTGGCCGGACGAAAGCGACGACGATGCACAGGGCGTCCCCGATGCCGGACAGCAATTGTCCGGGCCCGGGCGCCGGTCCACGGGCCTGGCTGCATCCGGCTTTGACGAGACGGCCATTGCCGGCAAGGGCACTTCCGGCTTCGGCCTTTCCGGTTCAGGTGTTTCCGGCGAGGCCCCGTCCGGCCAGGTCAGATCAGCTTCGCCATCGCCACAGCAGTGTCCGACATCCGGTTCGAGAAGCCCCACTCATTGTCATACCAGGTCAGGATCCGAACCATGGTTCCCTCCATGACCTTGGTCTGATCCATGTGGAAGACGCTGGAATGGGGATCGTGGTTGAAGTCCGAGGAGACCAGCTTTTCCTCGGTATAGCCCAGCACACCCTTGAGCGGGCCATCGGCGGCGGCCTTGATGGCTGCGTTGATCTCGTCGACGCTGGTGGTTTTCCTTGCCATGAAGGTCAGGTCGACGACCGACACGTTCGGCGTCGGCACACGGATCGCGACACCGTCGAGCTTGCCTTTCAGATCGGGCAGCACCAGCCCCACCGCCTTTGCCGCCCCGGTCGAGGTCGGGATCATCGACAGCGCCGCCGCGCGGGCGCGGTAAAGATCCTTGTGCATCGTGTCCAGTGTCGGCTGGTCACCGGTGTAGCTGTGGATCGTCGTCATGAAGCCCTTCTCGATCCCCACCGTCTGGTCGAGGACATGGGCCACCGGCGCGAGGCAATTGGTCGTACAGGAGGCGTTGGAGACGATCAGATCATCGGCCGTCAGCGTGTCGTGGTTCACGCCATAGACGATGGTCTTGTCCGCGCCGGCCGAGGGCGCCGACACAAGAACCCGGCGCGCGCCGTTTTCCAGATGGATCCTGGCCTTTTCCTTGTCGGTGAAGATGCCGGTGCATTCCATCACGATGTCGATGTCGCTCCAGGGCAGTTCGGCCGGGTTGCGGATCGCGGTGACCCGGATCGGACCGCGACCCACATCGATCGTGTCCTCGGTCGTGGTCACCGTGCCGGGAAAGCGGCCGTGAACCGAATCGTACCGGACCAGATGGGCGTTGGTCTCGACCGGGCCGAGATCGTTGATCGCCACGACCTCGATATCGGTCCGGCCGGATTCGATGATCGCGCGCAACACGTTGCGCCCGATGCGTCCGAAACCGTTGATCGCCACCTTGACTGCCATGTCGTATCCTCCGTCCGGTGTGTCGCAGGGAAGGGACCCCGCCGCTGCCGGCACCATTGCGATTTCGCGCCAAAGGTCAACGGTGCAATCCATCTTGCGTGTCTTGCGAACGGTCATTAGAACAAAGAATGAACGCAATCGAGGCGGCAGAAGTTGGCGGACCGGATCGACTATCTCGAATTTCCCTCAGGCGACCGGGCTGCGACCGTGGCCTTCTTCGCCGCCGCCTTCGGCTGGGGAACGGTAAGCTATGGGCCGGATTACGACGCGCTCGACGGCGCGGGTCTGGACGGCGGGGTCGATCAATCCGCGGATCGGGCCGCGTCGACGCTTGCAGTGGTGCGGACGGACGATCTGGACGCGGCCGAGGCGCGGGTCGTGGCGGCCGGCGGGGTGATCACCCGGCCGCAGTTCGATTTTCCAGGCGGCCGCCGGTTCCACTTTCGCGAGCCGGGGGGCAACGAATTGGCTGTCTGGATCGTCCGCGAGGATTGAGGCGGGACACAGCTCGCCGGGCCGCACATGTGCGGCGGGGGGGGGGGGGGGGGGGGGGGGGGGGGGGGGGGGGGCG